>JAZOBW010000216.1:0-2771 GCA_045596185.1 Acutalibacteraceae bacterium
GCAAGGCGATAGCGATTTCAAACTATAAAGCAGGGGAACATCTATGTGGTAAGATAGGTATTATAGGTACGGGGCGTATGTCCTATGAACAGATAATACCAACCATTGAATATACGGCGCACAGAATCAGTAAACTGATTACCGATGCCGTCGCTGATTTGGAGGATTAAAAATGAGCGAAGAAAACATAAAGCAGGATGCGGTAGAGCCCGAATGTGAGCCGATCGCAAATGAAAAGAAGGAAAAAAAGAAAAGTAAAAAGGAAAGCGAAGTTGAAAAACTCAAGGCAGAACTTGATGCAAAGAATGACTTATTAGCACGTACAGCGGCAGAGTTTGATAACTACAAAAAGCGTACCGACCGTGAACGCGCTGCAATAAGCGAATTTGCCAAGGCAGAGGTTATAAAAAAACTTTTGCCCATACTTGATAACATTGACCGCGCTTCGGCGGTGGAAAAGGATACTCCCGATTATATAAAGGGAATAGAGATGATTGTAAAGCAGTTTGAAACAATTGCTGACAATATAGGAATCGAGCAGATCGCTGCCGAGGGCGATCAGTTTGATCCGAACTTCCATGAGGCAGTAATGCACATAGAGGATGAAACACTTGGCGAAAATGTAATTGCACAGGTGCTTCAGAAGGGTTATAAACTCGGCGATACGGTAATCCGTGCGGCAATGGTTAAGGTCGCAAATTAAAAATAATCAACAAAAATAACTAACTTATCTTTTCAGGAGGAAAATTTATTATGGGAAAAATTATTGGTATTGATTTAGGAACAACAAACTCTTGCGTTGCAGTAATGGAAGGCGGCGAGCCGGTAGTTATTGCTAATGCCGAAGGTGCAAGAACAACACCGTCTGTAGTTGCATTTTCAAAGACCGGTGAGCGTATGGTAGGTCAGGTGGCAAAGCGTCAGGCAATCACCAATCCGGACCGTACTATCAGTTCCATTAAACGTGAAATGGGTACAGCATATACTGTTACTATCGATGACAAGAAATACACCCCTCAGGAGATTTCTGCTATCATTCTCCAGAAACTTAAGGCTGATGCAGAGGCATATCTCGGTCAGACCGTAACCGAGGCTGTTATCACCGTTCCGGCATACTTTACCGATGCTCAGCGTCAGGCAACTAAGGATGCCGGTAAGATAGCAGGTCTTGAGGTTAAGAGAATTATAAACGAGCCTACCGCTGCAGCACTTGCATACAGCATTGATAAGGAGGACGACCACAAGGTTATGGTTTATGACCTTGGCGGCGGTACCTTCGATGTTTCCATCATTGAGATGGGCGACGGTGTTCAGGAGGTTCTTGCAACAGCAGGTAACAACCGTCTTGGCGGAGATGATTTCGATAAGCGTATTATGGATTATATCGTCAATACCTTTAAGGCAGAGCAGGGTATAGACCTCTCAAACGATAAAATGGCAATGCAGCGTGTTAAGGAAGCCGCTGAAAAGGCAAAGATCGACCTTTCGGGTATGACCACCGCCGATATCAACCTTCCCTTTATCACTGCAGATTCTACAGGTCCCAAGCACTTTGAGACTACCATTACCCGTGCAAAGTTCAACGAACTTACTGCCGATCTTGTAGAGGCAACAATGGCTCCCGTTCGTCAGGCACTTGCCGATTCGGGCCTTAACAAGAACGAGATAAATAAGGTTCTTATGGTTGGCGGTTCTTCCAGAATTCCCGCAGTTCAGGAAGCGGTCAAGGCATTTATGGGAACCGAGCCTTTCAAGGGTATTAACCCTGATGAGTGCGTTGCTCTGGGCGCATCTCTTCAGGCAGGTGTTCTCGGTGGCGATGTAAAGGGACTGCTCCTTCTTGATGTTACACCCCTTTCTCTCGGTATTGAGACAATGGGCGGCGTTTCTACCAAGGTTATCGAGCGCAACACCACCATCCCCACCAAGAAAAGTCAGATTTTCTCTACCGCAGCAGACGGTCAGACATCTGTTGAGGTTCATGTTCTTCAGGGTGAACGCGAGTTTGCAAAGGATAATAAGACACTCGGCGTATTTCACCTCGATGGTATCGCACCTGCTCCCAGAGGTATCCCCCAGATCGAAGTAACCTTCGATATCGATGCCAACGGTATCGTTCATGTTTCTGCAAAGGATCTCGGAACAGGTAAAGAAAACGACATCACAATTACTGCAAGTACCAATATGTCCAAGGACGATATTGATAAGGCTGTTAAGGAAGCAGAGGCTTATGCTGCAGAAGATAAGAAACGCAGAGAGGCTGTTGATGTACGTAATAATGCCGATCAGATGATTTATCAGACCGAAAAGACCGTAAGTGAGTTCGGCGATAAACTTTCTGATGATGAAAAGGCAAAGATAGATACTGCCAAGGAGGCACTTAAGGAAGCACTTAAGGGCGAGGATATAGAGGCAATAAAGGCTCGTCAGGAAGACCTTCAGAAGGAAATTTATGCTATAAGCGAGAAGATATACAAGGCGGCAGCAGAGGCTCAGGGCGCACAGACCGATGGCGGTGCTGCAACCGAAGGTGACCCCAATGTGTATGAAGCCGACTTTACCGATGTAGACGACGGCGAAAATAAATAATAATAACCGTTTAAGTCAAGGCGCAATACACCGCGCCTTGACTATGATACATACGGTTTTAGGAGAATTGTTTTGGCTGAGGAAAAAAGAGATTATTATGATGTGCTTGGTGTCGATAAATCGGTCAGCGATGATGAACTGAAAAAAGCATACCGTAAGGCAGCAAAAAAATATCACCCCGA
>JAZOBW010000217.1:0-1669 GCA_045596185.1 Acutalibacteraceae bacterium
CATTGCCTTTTGGGATAACATTTTTATAGGCGCGGTCCGCTACCGTTTCGGGCAGTTGCATACCCTGCTGACGGTACTGTGCCGTAGTGATGTGTTCAAATGTATTTTTCTTCGCTACATTTATAACGGGGCGACTGTCGCCCGATGCCAGTGTATTTTTAACGGCATAGTATACCGTATCAAAAACCCGTTTTTCATCGGCGAAACGAACTTCGGTTTTGGCAGGATGCACATTAACATCCACCGTTTCAAGAGGTAGGGTAAGATTAAGCACAAATGATGGAAATTTACCTACCATTGCGCTGTTTTTATACGCCTGTTCTACCGCCGCGGTAACCGTTGCAGAGCGGATAAGTCTGCCGTTTAAGAATGTATACTGTCCTGCACGCGAGGAGCGGCAGGCAACCGGTTTGCAGATAAAACCGCAAACATCGGTTTCGCTGCCCGAGGGTTCAACCTCGATAAGCGATACCGAAAATTCTCTGCCCAGAACCGAATATATAGCAGAGTGCAGTTTGCCGTCACCCGATGTTGAAAGGGCAGTCTTGCCTTCCCGAATAAATTTGAATGCTATTTCGGGGTGGGAAAGTGCTGTTCGCTCTACCACCGCCGCCACCGCATTTGCCTCGGTAATGTCCTTTTTAAGGAACTTCATTCGTGCGGGGGTGTTATAAAAGAGGTCGCGCACCACAATGGTGGTGCCGTCGGCACAACCACATTCTTCATAGACTACCTCAACGCCGCCCTCTATAATATAATGTGTGCCAAACTGCTCGTCGGCTGTTTTTGAGAACATCTCTATTTTTGAAACTGCCGCCGTTGCGGCAAGGGCTTCGCCCCTGAAACCAAGAGTGCCTATACGGTCAAGGTCTGCCCCGGTTTTTATCTTGCTTGTTGCATGGCGGAGAAAGGCGAGGGGAACATCGGTGTGGGAGATACCGCAGCCGTCATCGGTTATGCGCATATATGTTATACCGCCGCGCTGGATTTCCACCGTGATATGGGTAGCACCGGCGTCTATGCAGTTTTCAATCATCTCTTTAATAACAGAGGAGGGTCTTTCAACCACCTCGCCTGCGGCGATAAGTTCCGATATTTCACTCGGCAGAATGTTGATGCTCGGCACGGTCTTTCTCCTTTCGCTTTTATATAGATTTTGCCTTGTTTGCAAGGTCAAACAGAATACCCATAGCCTCGATGGGGGTCAGTGTATTTACATCCAGCATACGCAGTTCGTCCAACACCTCGGATGCGCCCTGCAGTTCAAGCGGTAACATCATATCGCTCTTGTCGGCGGTCTTGTAGGTAACGATGCCGCTTTCAAGCGTCTGTTTAAGTATTGCTTTTGCGCGGTCGATAACGGGGTTCGGTATACCGCTTAGTTTTGCAACCTCGATACCGTAACTGTCATCGGCGCCACCGCGCACTATCTTTCTCAGGAATATGATGTCGTCGCCGCGTTTTTTAACGGCGATATTATAATTTTTAACGCCCTTAATTTCCTGCTCCATATCGGTCAGTTCGTGATAGTGGGTAGCAAAAAGAGCCTTTGCTCCCAGTTTTCTTTTATCGGCAACGAACTCAAGCACGGCACGGGCTATCGACATACCGTCGAAAGTAGAGGTACCTCTGCCTATTTCGTCAAGGATAAGCAAACTGTTCTTGGTTG
>JAZOBW010000218.1:0-13105 GCA_045596185.1 Acutalibacteraceae bacterium
TTTATTTGTAATAAGTATAATTGGGACGATGTAGTGTTAAAGACCTTATCACTTTACGGTATAGATATATCGGATAAAGAAAAAACTAAAGTTATGAAATGATTATAAAAAGACTGCTTGTTATCAAAAAAGATAACAAGCAGTCTTTATCTTTAACGGCATAGCCGTGTTGTATACAAAGTTATTTCTTTTTTAGTTCAAGCAGTGTTTCCTTAAGTTGGGGGAAGAAGAAACGGGGATCTATTCCTTTAAGCATCAAACGATTGTTTTCACGCATCGGCTTGATAATAAATCCAAGAATGAAGTTGGTAAAGAACTGTGTAAGTAATGATGCGAAGGCGGCACCGCAGGCGCCCCAGAAAGGAATAAATACCGAGTTAAGGGCGATGTTCATAACAGCACCGAGTGCATTTATAAGCGGCAGATACTTTTGCTTTTCTTCTGCCAGTATCCATACATTTCTTACAACGCCCATAGCAGAGAAGACAATATACCATACAAGTATCTGAAGAACCGTAGCAGCAGGGCGATATTCAGAGCCGTAGAGTATTGCGATAATAAGTTTTGCAAATATGGTGAAGGCAATACTTTGCGCAATGGTAAGGTAGGTTATTATTCCGTAAAGACGAGATATATTTTTTTCGTACTCTTCACGGTTGCTTTTTTTGGTTGATAAAACAAGGGGACGGAACGAATCGGTGATTGCAAGGTATACAAACTGCACTACAGTAGCGCTTGTGATAGCGGCTGAGTAGTATCCGTTTTCACCCTTGCTTATCATAGAGGTCAGCATAATGTGGTCGATATTCTGAATTATAACAACCATCAGTGCGGCAAGAATGTAGTGTTTGCTTTTTTTAATCATCTTCTTTGCTCGTTCTATCGAGAAGCAAAGACGGCCACCGCCAAGTTTTTTATAAAATAAGATAAGCGAAATACCGATTATACCGTATTCAATGGAGTGGGTGATTGCAAACCAATATACATTTTTTGCTGTTACAAGCAGGAAAATTTTATAAAGGGAAACAAAAATATAGGAGACCAGCATTATTATTGATGAATACTTCGATTGCAGTTTATATTGAAACCAATATTGTATCATTTCAAGTGCTGCAAAAAAGACCGATATGCTGTAGAGAATACAAACAAATATAACCTCGGTATCCCCGAAATTTGCAACATTTACAAATGCAGTAACGCCCAGAATACACACGAAACTTGATGTAATATTCATAAGCATAGAAGTGCCCATTATTTCTCCCTCTTTTTCGGGGGATTCGACCAATTCGTATACAAGTGTCGAATTAAGGCCCAGTTGCATTATCGGTATGGCAAATGCTACTATTGATGCGGCATAGTTTATAAGACCATAGTTACTCGGTCCCAGATACCGCGCCGAAAACATACCAATTATAAGTTGGGCAACCGATTGAGCAATCTTGCACAGTATTATCCATTTTGCATTTCTTACAACCTGATCAGTTCTCATAATTCCCTCTGTTATGAAAGGGTACACCCGATATCGGGTGTACCCTTAAAAATTTTAGTACAGCAACTTACCTGTTGCAGGATCGAAGTAGTAAACTCCGTTGTCCTTAAGACCATTGTTGTTGTAGGTATCGTAGGAACCGGTAGCAAGTTGACCGTTGCTTCTTACGAAGTAGAGGTCACCGTTGATTTCTATCATACCTGCGCTCTTCTGACGAACACCGTTTACATAGTAGAAAAGTCCGCCGCTTTCGGCAACGATACCGTCCTTCGGTTCACCCATCTTACCGGTGGTGTAGTCGAAGAAGTAATTACCGTTGGGCTTAATGCCATGGTTGTTATATGTGTTGTACATACCCACAGCAAGTTGACCGTTGCTTCTTACAAAGTAGATATCGCCATCGAGTTCGATCATACCTGCACCCTTCTGAAGTACATTGTCGATGTAGTAGTAGAGTGCGCCGTCTTCGAATACAATACCGTTTCTTACAAGGATAAGTTTACCGGTTTCGGTATCAAAATCGTATACACCTTCGGCAAGTAAACCGTGGTTGTTGTAGGTATTGTAGGAACCGGTAGCAAGTTGACCGTTGCTTCTTACGAAGTAGTAGTCGCCGTCGATTTTGATCATACCTGCGCCTTTATTGAGAACGCCGTTTACATAGTAGTAAAGACCGCCGTTTTCAGCAACGATGCCGTTCTTTAGTTCAACCTCGGTAAGTTTACCGGTTTCGGGGTCGAAATAGTAAATGCCTTCGGGCTTAATACCGTGGTTGTTGTAGGTGTTGTAGGAACCGGTAGCAAGTTGACCGTTGCTTCTTACGAAGTAGATGTCACCGTCAAGTTCGATCATACCTGCATTCTTCTGAAGTACATTATTTACATAGTAGTAAAGAACGCCGTTTTGAGAAACAATGCCGTTCAGGGGTTCGGTCATCTTACCGGTTTCGGGGTCGAAATAGTAAACACCGTCGGGCTTAATACCATGGTTGTTGTAGGTGTTGTAGGAACCGGTAGCAAGTTGACCGTTGCTTCTTACGAAGTAGATGTCACCATCGAGTTCGATCATACCTGCATTCTTCTGAAGTTTGCCGTTTACATAGTAGTAAAGGCCACCGTTTTCAGCGATGATGCCGTTCTTGGGTTCGGTCATCTTACCGCTTTCATCGAAGTAGTAATTGCCTTCTGCCATAAGACCGTTCGATTCATATACGTATGTATATTCATCAGCAGCCATAATACCGGAGGTGGTGTGGAAGTAGTAGTAGTCGCCGTCAATGTATTGCAGACCAAGTGCACCAACACCTTCGGTAAGGTGGTATGTATTGCCTTCGAACTCAAAGAAACCGGTGTATGTAAGTTGTCCTACAAGAACACCTTCATCGGTAAATTCATACCATACGGGGTTATTTGCAAAGAAGGGACGCAGATACATAATTCCTTCTACGCGGCAACCATTACCATCGAAGTAGTATTCATTGCCATCTATAGTTGCCCAACCCTTACCATACCAGCCGGGGCCGTAGTGATATCTCCAACCGTTTTCGGTTTCTTCCCAAATGCCGGAGGTAAGTTTACCGTTTTCTTCAAAGTGATACTTGATGCCACCAACGGTGTAGTAACCGGGCTGTGCAGCAAGTGTGGTATAGCGGAAGTAGTACCAGTCGGCATCGATAAGTACCCAACCGGAGGTGAGTACACCAACTTTAGCATATCTGTATACGCCGTCTACAGCATCAAGGAAGATGCCGGTATAAGCGGTTTTGTTTGCACAAACGCCGTTGTCACCGAAGTTGTAGTAAAGGTCACCAATCTTATTTATGCCGGTGAGTTTAACGCCGTCTACATAATAGGATTCGCCGATCCAACCTGCAAGTACAATTCCGTCTGCGTATTCCTTACCATCGGTATGAACACCGGTGAAAAGAACGTCGCAATCGCGGCATTTGAGAACACCGTCGATGATTTCATAGGTATGACCTGTTGCATCAACTGTGGTACCCCAATCGATTACGGAAGCACAGCCTTCGCAATAGGTACGTCCTGTATAACCGTTTGTTGTGCAGGTTGCTGCAACATCATCTACAGCTGCAGCAGTATGCTTATGCCATGCAGTAGAATTGTCAAGCTCGGTTGCAACGTCTATTGCAGAATAGAAGCCTGCAACATAAGAATCATAGGTGCTGTCTAAATAGGTGATTTTGCCGTTAACGGTTTTACATTCAATATCAATAACAGGAATGCTTCCAGAACTGAACTGCTTATCAGAGGTAACGTTTGTTTTAACCTCATCCCAAGCCCAAACTCTTACGGGGATAGAAACAAGAGCGGTATCACCTGAAAGTGTGCCGTCGGTAGTGATATCAAGTGAAAGTTTACTGTTTAACTTATCATACTTATAGGTAACCTCAACACCATCGGCAGCAATGATATGATCATACTCAAAGGTGTTTGCAGTATTAAGGGTTAAAGCAGTAACAACGTTCTTAACCTTAGAAGCATCGGAAGCCTTAATATCAATATAATAAACGGAGCCTGCCTTGGGAGTATGATTGCCGTTGTTATGACCTGTAATATATACCTTGGCATTTCCTGCCGTGCCGTTTACCGTAAGGGTCTTGGAAAGTCTTGTAACATTGCCCTGATTATCGGCAATTTCGAATGTTATTTCGTGTGTGCCGTCAATGAGATATACATCAGAAAGTCCCAGAACACTTCCTGTTGCAACAAAGGAACTGTTCTTAGACATATCGATACCGTCAATATAAATCTTGGCGGTAGAATAGTCAAGACCTGTATAATTGGATTTGTTTGTTACCTCAGCAACGGTTGCCATAAATGACAGATAATTATTAGTAACGGTCTGACCGTTAAGTGCTACATAATTATCAATGTTAGCAGAAACCTTGGCATCGGTAATAGTGGGAGCATCACGGTCATCAATAACATCACTGTAGTCAAGAGTAATGTCATCTATATAGATAGTGGTGCTTTCCATAGTGTCATTCTTATCACCGTTAATGAACTGAATGAAAGCGGGATAATAGTCACCATCTATTTTTTTACCGTTATTCATCGCATAGTTTTCATTTGGATTGTACTGTGTGCTAGACTGGAAGTCATAAGCGGTAAGGTCAAAATAAACGTACATCCAACCTGATTCAGGAATAGCGTAGTCGGTATTGTAGCTGACCTTCTTGCCGTCATAAGCAGAGGTCATATAGTCATAGTTGGTATACAGCTTACCGGTGCTGTCCTTTGTAAAGGTGCGGCAGATACGGAAAGCGGTATTGGTTGCGTTCTGCGGCATATATACCCACATACCAACACGAACAGCGCTGTTACCGTTTGCTACATCACGCCAAACCTGTGTGTCACCGGTATAGTACATATAGTTGTAGATCCAACTACCTACGCCGCCAGCCTGAAGTCTGTCAAGGGTTACACCGAGTGCATAGTCACCGCTCTTTACCTGACCGCCGTTTTCTTTGGAAGCAAGGAACACGGAAGAACCCTGAGACTCAATTGGGTTTCCGTATGTAGTGGGCTTAATAACGGTATATTTTGCATCGGTATACTGTGCGTTCTTATCGTCGATCCATTCGTTGATGGTATCGGTACCGCGCCAATTGTTTAAATCACCTTCGCCCTCAAAATCAAAGAGAACCTCAGAACCCTTACCGAACTTAAGTACAACAGAAGCAGCAGCTAAAGTGGCATGCTTATATGTTGCAGTAACAGTAGTGCCGGCAATGGATTCGTTTGTGGTTGCGGTGAAATCAAAGCCGTCGAGAGTACCTGCTGCAGTATTTGCAATAACCCAATTAAAGTCACTTGCTACGCAGTAAACCTCATTGTTTTTGTAGATTGCGGTAACAGTTAGAGCAGAGGTTTTGCCGTAGGGAACGGTCTTTTCTTCTGCGCCGAAAGTAATGCTTTCGGGATTAACAACACTGATGGTTTTAGAACCGACTGTCTTGCCATCCAATACTAACTGAATATCCACATCGCCAAGCTTACCGTTGGATACGAAAGTACCGTCGCTTATGGTACCAAAACTGTTGTCGGACAAAGCCCAGGTAATACCGTCGGGAATATCCTTTGCAGGGCTGTTAGTAGCATCAACACCAAAATAATCAAAGGTGAACTTTGTGCCGGGAACAATGTAATCATAATCGCTTGTGATTACAGCATGGTCAAAGGCACCGTCGGGTATTGCGGTGGAAACAATCATCAGTGTGTTGGAAACGGCACGTTCTGCCTGACCGGAAGGAGTGTTAACGGTCTCAAATTTATCAGATCCCTCACGAATAGCACCAAAGGTTGCGGAGTTACCACCGTCGAGGTGGAGCGCATCAACGCAGCCAAGTTCAAGCATAACCTGTGCCTGTTCATAAACTGTAAGACCGATTGTACGGGGAGCCTGGCTACCGTCAGCGGTCATGGTAATAACCTTACCGTCGGCAGTAATGCCTATGGTCTGACGGGGATACTTTGTAACCTTGTCAAGACCGGAAGCGATTGCTCCGTCCTTAACGATATGTATATATCCGCCGATTGCTTCTTTGATCTGGCCCTTATAGGATGAATATTCACCCTTATCACCAATCATAACAGTACCGTCTTTAAGTACTGCGAAGAAGGCAAAGCCATCACCACTTGCAGAAGCATCAACACCCTCCATAACAAACGCACCGGTGGGAGCACCGTTTGTGGTGTTGTAATAAGAAGCGTTGAGACCGGCAACTACCTTGAAGGGCTCTTCATAATTAGCCTCAATGGCAGCAACCTGCTCAGAAAGGGTTTGCATACCCCACTGAGCACACTGGTTGTCTTTGTAGTTTGCATAGTACTTAACAGTTTCTACCGAGGGATCAGATGTAGTAACATACATCTCCACACGGTCACCGTTAGAGTCATACATAACAACCTCGTTCATTGTAACGCCGGGAGCAAGAGTTGATTCATCGTCGCTGATTATAGTGTAACCTACCGAATTAAGAACAGAAAGGTCAGAACCAACAGCGGCAAGAACCGACATCGGTATCAATGATAAAATCATCAATGCTACCAATGCTACAGACAAAAGTCTTTTCATTTATTTTCCTCCTTAAATTATATTTATGTAAACCGCAAAAGCGGATTATATATTACAATGCATATTCATATATATAATACAATAAAAATACTAAAAAGTCAATCAAAACCCGTATATTTGTGCTGTGTTTTTCAAGCAAAAAAGAAACCGAAACCGCCGTAACAGCGGTTTCGGTTCAGTTATGCTTATTTAGATATTCTTTATATGATTTTTCGGTATCGCATATTTCAAAAATGTGGTGGCTTTTTTGTTTTTCGGTCGGTGGATCGTTTTTCCAAATACCGTATTTTTGTGTGAGGTAATCGTCGAACTTTTCGGGAACGATAACCTCTAAACCTTCAAATACCGCCTTGGTGCCGTTGCCGTAATGCCAACTGGGTGCATATTCAAGTTCACCCTGCCAGTTTCCGTGGTTGCACCATATTTCAGATTTATCGGTAGGATATTTTGAAATCATTTTATCAAGTGCGGCAAGGGAACGATGGGTGCGTTTGTGGCAACCGAAAAAACGCATAATTTTATTTCTGAAACGGATTTTAGACGACTGATTTTCGTCGTTAAGTGCGGAATAAAACTGCCAAGAAAGGAATTTTTTTCGGTATCGCAATACATATTTTGAAATCTTGTCGGCAGGATATCCGTCAAGGGGGAAAATATCAATATTTATTCCTTGATTTATGTTAAGATGGGAAACATTTTTTTCGATAAAAGCAGTATCACTGTTTCGCAGTTTGCTGAAAACGTGCGGAAATGATTTATCGGTGCGGTAGTTTTGTAAGAAAATATTTTCGGGCAAAAGCGGTTGTGCTATACTAAGAAAGATTTCGTAATCCTTTCTCGGCATACCCACATCTATATCGTCATCCCAAGGGATAAAACCGTTATATTTAACGGCTCCCAGAGCGCTGCCGCAAACAAGGAAATATCGAAGTCCGTTTTTTTCGCAGATATCAATAAAAAGTTTCAGCAACTCGAATTCTGTTTTTTGAAGTTTGTTCATAAGGCGGTGCCTTCCGTTTTAGTATTTTGTGATTTGTCACTTTGTATCATAGCAAAGATGGTAGTTATATACAGACCGTAAATAAATCCGGGCATACCTTCGTTGCAGGTGGTCATAAGTATGAAAAAGAAAAGAGAAATAACAAAGGCAAAAGCAGCCGTGTTAACCGAAAAATATTTGTTTATCAGTTTTACCTGTCCGTGGAAATACATACTGAAGAACAGAATAAAACCAATGAAACCAAGACCCAGATAGTAACCCAAAACATCATTATGCAGGTGGGTTGCGGCAGAAAGGTCCTTGATGTTTGACCATTCGTGCGCCATAAACCTTTGAGGATACGAAATACCGTATCCGAAGAAGGTGGGTGAGACTTCATATTTTGATTGTACAAAGTTCCAGAAATTAAAACGGAAACTATCCTCAATACCAAGGGTTCTGAATAGCGTTTGCAGATGTCCGTATCGTATAAGGTAAATATAAAGCAGTGCAAAACATATCATAGTAACCGATGATATAATAACAGTTTTGTACCGTGTTCTGTTCTTCTGGAATTTAAGAACAAATATAAACGCGATTGCAATCGCAAGTGCAAGATATGCAATTCGTTTTACACCCATAAGCATAAAACAAAGGGATGTAATCGCTTGTGGCATAACCATTTTACCGTTGATGATTTTCTGATAGAAGAAATATACGGAGATAAAGCCAAAAATGTATGTAAGGCGGTGAACCTCAAGTGCTATTGATTCATGGTGAATATCGGATGAAAAAAGTGCTATTATACCATTGAAGAAACCGTAGGTTAAAAAGAATGTGACGATGGAGGGAATGTATGCTATTATGCAGGATGTAAGCAAAACATTTACGGTTTTTTCACCGAAAACACGAGCGGATTGCATTGCAAATATACCGTACACGGCAAAGCGCACACACATAGTTACGGTTCGCACCAGATAGTCGGAACTGAAAGAGTACACCACCTGAGTTACAAGGGAATATACCAACATAATGATTGCCGGAATAATTATTGAAGAAAATAGGTATTTGCCTTCTTTTTGCGGTATACGCAGACTGAATCTGTCTGCATAAGAGGAAAGAAATATAAATCCAACCACCAGAATATCGGTGGTAACCGCAGGGAAAGAAAAGAAAAATTCGCCGTAGATCACATATATTAAAATTGCATAATATACCTTCAAAAAAGTGCTCATTTATAACATCCTAACTTGCCGAAAGAATTATTTGAAACAGTAATCTATAAATTCCGAAAAACCGTTAAAATGGGGAGGTTGCTGTGAAAGGAAGTTTATTGATTGATCCTTGTTTCCGAATTTTTTAAGTTTGTTTGCAAAAACAGGATTTTTCAGCGCCTCCTCACGGGTGGAGAAAAGCATAAAATACTCGTGAAAAATTTCGGGTTCGGGTTTTTTGCCGAAACGCTCAAAGTATCCAAGCGCAAGGTCCTTTGCCTCCTGCAACTGGGCACAGCGCCGTTTTTCATAAAATTCGGAAATATCCATTATTTTCCTTGCAGGATTACCTACATACACACCGTTTGAAGGGCAGTCTTTTGTCACGATACTGCCGGTGCCTATTATAACATTATCACCTATGGTTACGCCGGAGGTGATAATTGCGTTCATTCCTATGAATACATTGTTTCCGATTTTAACCCTTCCGCTTGAACCTAAAATTGCGCCTTCGGGTTGATTTTCTATACCCGAAAACCTTTTAAGTACTGACCATGAGTAGTCGTGGGTAAGGATAATAACGCCCTGTGTTATCCGCACATGGTCGCCTATTTCTATCATCCAGGGGTACTGTTCATCAATAAGCGTTTTGGTAGGAACATACACGCGTACATCTTCGCCTATTTTTATACCTATTTTCCTAAGATGATCAATATATTTTTCAGATGATGCCCTTTCTTTAAGAAAAAGGTTTTGGAGCAATTTTTTAACAAACACGAATATCCCTCCTTATGAACTCGTTTTTATATCGGCATTGCAGTTATAACAGACTATTCCATACAGATTGATTTCAGATGCTTACAGGCAAGTGTTCTCATATTCCTCAAAATATCTTCGGCATTAGGTATGCCGCCAAACGGGTTATCGGAAGTGATAATACAGTGGTCGGCATTGATGGACGTAAGCAGTCCGTGTATTCTTTCGTTTATGCCGCCGCGCTTGAGTTCGATATCGGCAGCAAGATGCTTATTCATAATAACAGAAAATGCCGTTCCGTGAAAAGAATTAGTGAATACACAATCAGAATAATAAACCCACGATAAAAATTCCTCGGGTGAGTTGTGTAAAATAAACTCTATACTCTCCTTGTTATGTATGATTCGGCAATTATTTGCTTTTGCATAGGCTTCTGCACTTTTTACAACGTTTACATCATCCTGTATAAGATAAACAAGCACATACTTTTGTTTGTATAAACGACCGCTCATTATCGACTGCCATTTATCCATCGAAAGCAATATTACGGGATCGGGGTGAACATTTATATCTGTAAGGCCAAAACTGTTCAACATAGATAAAGCAGATTCTTCTCTTACAGAAACGGCGTTGAAACGCTTTAATAAATCGACAACTTTAGCGGTTTCATCGGAAGAATATGTATATTCGCCTATACTTGCAGCATAGGAATATTTAAGTTTGCTGTCGGGCACAAAATCCAAAAAATATGTCATATCATTTCCTGAACATTCCAGATTCCATACCTGATCGCTTCCGGTTATAAATAAATCATAATTATTCACACTTGATTTTACGGTGTTTTGTGTATAGGTTTTATCCGAAAGGTTCAGTCTTTTTTTTCGGAATTTTTCAAAACCGCTGTGTTTTATACAGTAATATAAACTCATCGGAATGAACTTTATAAAATCTTTTAGAGTGCGGCATTTTTTTGCTTTTTTTGTTTCTTCAACCTGTGAGCAAACATAGTCAATAATATCTACACTGGAACCACATTCGTCTTTTATAGCCTTTTGCAAAGCGTATGCCTGTAATACTGCACCCAGATTATCGGCATTATGAAAAGTTAAAATTCCAACCTTCTTTTTCAAGATGTTCTCTCCTTTAAGCACCGCTTTTAGTTGCCAAAAGCATATAACATAAGGCGTACAATTTATTTCTTATCGCAAAAAACAGTAATCTTCGGGTAAAACTGACATTATCGTTTTTGTTTGCTTTAAGAACATTTGTTAAATCGGCATCGTTTATAATGCTTTTAATAGAAGCCATTTTTTCTGCAAAGGTACGATCTGTTGCAACCTCCTGCTTCAAAGCAGAAATAGTAAATCCCAGATATGGTTTTGTTATTCTGTGCATAATGTCGTCGCTGTAGTCTAATTGCGTACACAATTCTACACATTTGTTGTAAAAATACTTGATTTTTTTATAACGGTCAGGAATATATTTTCTACTTAAAGAAATTTCATTAAAACGATAGTTATATAGGGCTTCGGGCAGCACCGAAACCCTGTTTATGTGTTTTACAAGGGCAATCAAGGAGTATACATCTTCGGCGATAATTTCTCTTTCGGAAACAAAACGCCAATCTGCTTTTTTTATGGCATCAACAGAGTAAAGCAGAAGCCATGAACTCATATAAAAAACAAACTGTTTATCGCCTTTTGGGTCGGGTGCTATGAAGTCCGGCAGAAAACTGTTTACCACTTCATCGCCAACATAGGTTTTGTTGCCGACGGTGGGAACAAAACTGCTGATTACATTGCCCTTTGAATCTATTTTATTAAGACCGAAAATAACAAGTTCGGCAGCATTTTCTTTTGCGCATTGATATGATTTTTCTATAACATTCAATTCAACAAAATCATCGCTGTCAAAAAAACATATATATTCGCCGTTAGCGTTTTCTATGCCCGTATTTCTGGCCATGCCAAGACCGGCGTTTTCTTTATGGATAACGCGTATACGGCTATCCCTTTTTGCCCAATCATTACATATTTCGGGGCAACTATCGGGAGAACCGTCATCTATAAGAAGAATTTCAAGATTGCGATAGGTTTGATTTACAACACTTTCAATACACTGATTCAAATATTTTTCCACATTATATATGGGTAAAACCACCGTAACCAAACCGTTTTGCATTTCTCTGTTTCCTTTCTTATAAGATCAATTAACCAATTTCAGAAATTGTTCTACCCGATATTCGGTAGAAAGTTGCCTTCGATATTCTAAACAATTATTTACAAAATCCGAATTGTTTACTGCAATATTGTGCAGGTCCTGTTCATTCCATTCGGGTTTTGCAATACCAAGTTTATTTTCAATAATATATTTGCTGTTGAGCGGAACATCGGTGGTAACAACCGGTGTTCCTGCCGCAATTGATTCCACAATGGAAATCATACTGTTGTCCTTTTCGGTATTTACAAGCATTGCTTTTGCCTTTGCTAAAAAAGGTCGCATTTCCGCGTGGTTAAGCCTACCGGTAAAAATAACACTATTTTCGATTTTCAGTTGCTGCACCAAATGCTCTAATTGCGGCTGTAATTCGCCATCGCCTATAATATAAAGTTTTGCTGCGTTGTCATATTCTTTCAGGTATTCAGAAAATTTAAGAATAATACCGTCTATTCTTTTTCTGGCGATCAACTGCGAACAAACAACGAAATAATTTTCCTTTTTTCCGGAATATTCAAATTTTTGCAAATTTACACCGTGATCGATGTATTCAGTATGCGTATTTTTGCAGTATCGGCTGATAAATACCCGTGCGTCCTGTGAACGGGCAACAACCAGGGCTTTTTTCAAAAAAAGTCTTACTATCAAAGAGTACCATATCTTTGAAGGGATTTGCTTTAGCATTGCGTTGTGCTTTGCCAATTCATGCCAAATGATTGTTTTATCTGGTGCAATTTTATAGGCCATTAAAGAACTGAAAGAAAACACTTCGCTGGTAATAATAAGGTCGATATTATCCTTGTTTTTCTTGATGTACTTATACACCTTGGGCATTACCGGAAATCTATGCGGCATAAAAAGTTTTTGACATATGCAATTGCCCCAAATTATCTTAAATGGATACACTTCTTCCATCGAAGGTTTATACGGCGATGCACCAATAAGCGTAACCGTATGCCCCATATTATGAAATGCTATGCACAAATCATAAATCATAGAGTCTTTAATTGATTTTACTTTCGGGATTTGCTTAGTTTCGGATGTGTATATAATGGGGTTGATTATCAAAATATTCAATTTGCAATCCCCTTTTCTTTTAGGTTGGTTCGGGTTTGAAGAATATGTGCTAATTCTATTTTACGCCCGAACAAAACTCGCAGGTAGAGCAGGCATCAAGTTGTTCCTTTGAAACCTTGCCGTCGCGGAAATCACGAACTATCTTGTTTTCATACATTGAATATTTTTTCTTTTTGAAGAAAAACAGGAACTTGTGTTTAAGCACCCAGAAGAACGGTACCCAGATGTATTTATGCATAGCAGGGGAGACCGAGCCTATCATCCAGCAGTTGCGGT
>JAZOBW010000219.1:0-1809 GCA_045596185.1 Acutalibacteraceae bacterium
TTGGTATAAGTATTTTCTTCGAACTTCACACCAAAACATATGCTATGCGTATTCCCCAGTGGCAGATAGCACTGCTTGATGCTTTCGGTCTTATCGCAGCACTGTTTTTTGCTGTATATGCGCTTAAGGTTTTGTTCAATTTCAAAATTTCGGGACTTTTCTTTGCGTTACCGGTAATTTACGGCATAATTGAACTTATCTACATTTTTACAAGTATTTCGGAAATAACACTGATAACCGAAAATATTATGCTTCTGCTTACCAAATCGGCAACACTTATCTTCCTTTTGCAGATGGCAAAGGTTGCTAACGGCCTCAGTACTGTTAACAGTTATAAGGTGCTGCTTTCAACCGGTATCGCATCGGCACTTCTTAACTTTGCAACGGCGGCAGCACCTATTATTGTTATGTTGATGGGTAGATCCGACCGACTTCACAATGTGGTATCCTCCTATATAACCATGACGGTTATGGGAATTTTTATCACGGTATTCGTATTTTCCTGTTTTGCCCAGAAAAACCTGTTTGCCCGTAAAACAAAACAGCCCGAAGATTAAAAACGAATTATGGTTTGACAAAGATTGCATATTTGTATATAATATAATTTAAGGTTAGGAATGTGTTCCAAGGGCTTGATTATAAAACAGAACGGAGTGCCGTGTTTGGAAAAATTTGTTATAAACGGCGGAAAGCCTCTTACCGGCAGTGTCCGTATAAGCGGTGCCAAAAATGCTGCAGTTGCTATTCTTCCTGCAGTAATATTGGCTGACGGTCCCTGCATAATTGAAAATCTACCCGAAATATCCGATGTTTCCACCATTCTCAGCGCAATGAAGCAACTCGGCGCGGATGTTCGTATAATAGATAAAACTACGGTTGAAATAGACCCCACAAATATAAATTCCCATATCGTTACCAACGAAATGGCAGAAGGAATGCGCGCATCAAGTTATTTCCTTGGTGCTTTACTCGGAAGAATGAACCGTGCAAATGTTGCGCCTCCCGGAGGATGCGATTTCGGCACGCGCCCGATCGACCAGCATATAAAAGGATTCGAGGCACTCGGCGCCAAGGTTTCTTCAGAGGAAGGAATGGTATGCGCTTATGCAGACCGTCTTACAGGTGCTTCGGTGCGTCTTGATGTGGTATCGGTCGGTGCCACGATAAATATAATGCTCGCCGCGGTAAAAGCAACGGGATATACCGTTATCGAAAACGCCGCAAGAGAACCCCATATAGTAGACCTTGCAAACTTTTTGAACTCTATGGGTGGCAGGGTTTCCGGTGCAGGAACAAGCACCATTAAGATCAGGGGAACTGCCCATCTTTCGGGCAAGACATACAGTGTTATACCCGATCAGATAGAGGCCGGCACCTATATGGTTGCCACCGCCGCAACAAAGGGAAATGTTCTGGTCGAAAATGTAACACCGCAGCATTTGGGTTCTATAATCACTAAATTGAACGAACTTGGTGTGGATATAGAAATTTTCGACGAATCGGTTCGCGTTGGGGTGTCTAAAGGTGTAAAGTGCGGTAATGTACAGACCGCTCCTCACCCCGGTTTCCCAACCGATATGCAACCGCAGATAGCAACCCTTCTCGCTTGTGCAGAGGGTACAAGCGTTGTTACCGAAGGCGTATGGGACGATCGTTTCCGCTATGTAGAACAACTTGCCCTTATGGGTGCTGATATTTCGGTATTCAGCAATACCGCCATAATCAAGGGTGTTAAGGAACTGAAACCTGCAAGTATCCGTGCGGTAGACCTGCGTGCAGGCGCAGCGATGATAATAGCCGGTCTTATGG
>JAZOBW010000220.1:0-3200 GCA_045596185.1 Acutalibacteraceae bacterium
TAATTTATAAAAATATATATAAAATATATTGAAATTTGAAAAAATTGTGGTAAAATAAGTATTGTAAATATTTTAACAATCTTGAAAGGATGTTTGCAAATGAGTTTACTTAACAAAAAAACAGTAGACGATATCAATGTGAAGGGCCAGAAGGTTCTCGTTCGTTGCGATTTCAACGTTCCGCTTAAGGATGGCGTTATCACCGATGAAAACCGTATCAACGCTGCCCTGCCCACCATCCAGAAACTTATCGCTGACGGCGGCAAGGTTATTCTTTGTTCCCACCTTGGCAAACCGAAGGGTGAACCCAAGCCGGAACTTTCCCTCGCTCCCGTTGCCAAAGCACTTTCTGCAAAACTCGGCAAAGAGGTTATCTTTGCTGCTGACGATAATGTTGTCGGCGAAAATGCAAAGGCTGCTGTTGCCGCTATGAACGACGGTGATGTTGTTCTTCTTCAGAACACACGCTACCGTGCAGAAGAAACCAAGAACGGCGAGGCATTCTCTGCCGAACTCGGTTCCCTTGCCGATATTTTTGTTAATGATGCTTTCGGTACCGCACACAGAGCACACTGCTCTACCGTTGGTGTTGTTGCACATGTTAAAGAGGCTGTTGCCGGTTATCTTATCGGTAAAGAACTTAAGTATCTCGGCGAGGCTGTCGAGTCTCCTGTTCGCCCCTTCGTTTGCATCCTCGGCGGTGCTAAGGTCGACAGCAAACTCCCCGTAATTGAAAATCTTCTCACCAAGGCTGATACCCTTATCATCGGCGGCGGTATGGCTTACACCTTCCTTGCTTCCAAGGGTTACACCGTTGGTAAATCCCTTATTGACGAGACCAAGATCGACTACTGCCGCGATATGCTTGCAAAGGCAGAGGAAAAGGGCGTTAACATTCTTCTTCCGATCGACTGCACAACCGTTGCAGACTTCCCCAACCCCATAGATGCTCCCATTGATGTAGTTATCGTTGATGCCGACAAGATCCCTGCTGACAGAGAAAGTCTTGACATCGGTCCCAAGACCGCTGAACTTTATGCTAATGAAGTTAAGTCGGCAAAGACCGTTGTATGGAACGGACCTATGGGCGTATTTGAGAATCCCACCCTTGCAAAGGGCACTATGTCGGTTGCTAAGGCCCTTGCAGAAACCGATGCTGTTACCGTTATCGGCGGCGGCGACTCTGCAGCAGCAGTTAACATTCTTGGCTTCGGTGACAAGATGACACACATTTCTACCGGCGGCGGCGCTTCACTTGAATTCCTCGAAGGTAAGGAACTTCCCGGTATTGCCGCTCTTAACAGCAAGTAATTAAATATTTTTCGTAGGGGATGGTCTTCTATCCCCTACATTTTATGTAAAGGAGATCTAAAAAATGGACAAGACAAAAAGACAGGCAGTTATCGCAGGTAACTGGAAAATGAATATGACTCCCAGCACCACTACCACTCTCATTAACGAAATGAAGCCGTTGGTTGCAGGTGCAGATTGCAAGGTAGTACTCTGCGTTCCCTTTATCGACATTCCTGCCGCTATTGCAGCAGCAGAAGGTTCTAATATTGAAATAGGTGCAGAAAATGTACACTTCAAGGCCTCCGGCGCATATACCGGTGAGATTTCTGCAGAAATGCTTGTTGAATCGGGCGTAAAATATGTTGTTATCGGTCACAGCGAAAGACGCCAGTACTTCGGCGAGACTGACCAGACCGTAAACCTTCGTACACTTGCCGCACTCAACGCAGGACTTACCGCTATTGTTTGTGTTGGTGAAACACTTGAGCAGAGAGAACTCGGCTATACCGAAACCCTTCTTAAGTATCAGACCAAGATGGCACTCACCAATGTTACCGCAGATCAACTGAAGAAGGTTATCATCGCTTATGAACCTGTATGGGCAATAGGCACCGGTGTTACCGCTACCGCCGATCAGGCAGACGAGGGCAACGGCTTTGTTCGTGCCGCTATTGCAGAGGCATACGGCGCAGATGTTGCAGAAACCGTTACCATTCAGTATGGCGGTTCTATGAACGCTAAAAACGCTGATGAACTGGTTTCTAAAGTTAATGTTGACGGCGGTCTTATCGGTGGCGCATCGCTTAAAGCCGAAGACTTTGCAGTAATCGTTAAGGCTGCAAGTAAGTAAAATACTTTTCAAGGCAGTTAGGAGAATAAAATGAAAAAACCCATTGTTTTAACCATAATGGACGGTTTCGGATTTAATCCGGAAAAGAATGTTAATGCTATTGATGCCGCCGCCACACCCAATCTTGATGCCATTTTCAACGAATGGCCTCTCACCCAGATCGGTGCATCGGGTATGGATGTCGGTCTGCCGGACGGTCAGATGGGTAACAGCGAAGTCGGTCATACCAATATCGGTGCAGGCCGTGTTGTTTATCAAGAACTTACCAGAATTACAAAATCCATCACCGACGGTGACTTTTTCACCAACGAAACATTTCTTAAAGCGGTGGAGAATTGCAAGACAAACGACAGTGCCCTTCACCTGATGGGTCTTCTTTCGGACGGCGGTGTTCATAGTCATATCGAACACCTTTACGGTCTTGTTAAACTTGCAAAACAGAACGGTCTTACCCGTGTTTATATCCACGCTCTTCTCGACGGTCGTGATGTTCCGCCCGCTTCGGCTGCCGATTTTATCGACCAACTGAACGAAAAACTCACTGAAATCGGATGCGGAAAACTTGCTACGGTTATGGGAAGATTTTACGGTATGGACCGTGACAACCGTTGGGAACGTGTAGGCAAAGCATACGATGCACTTGTTTACGGCAAGGGCGTTCTTGCCGACGATGCCGCTGCGGCTGTTCGCCAGTCTTACACAGTTAAGGACGAGGACGGCAAGTTCATAACCGATGAATTTGTTCTGCCCACCGTTATTTCCGATACCGAACGTATTGCAAACGGCGACAGCGTTATCTTCTTTAACTTCCGTCCTGACCGTGCAAGAGAAATCACCAGAACCTTTGTTGATGATGATTTTAACGGTTTTGAACGCATCGGCGGCAGACAGAAAGTGTTCTATGTATGTATGACACAGTATGACGCTTCGATGCCAAATGTTGAGGTTGCTTTCAAACCTGAAGGTCTTGAAAATACACTCGGCGAATTCCTTTCGAAACAGAATATGACCCAGCTTAGGATCGCAGAAACCGAAAAGTATGCACATGTAACCTTCT
>JAZOBW010000221.1:0-25641 GCA_045596185.1 Acutalibacteraceae bacterium
CTTGGCCTCCGACTTCCACGGTGATTATGCCGTGAATGCGGCGCTTGTTTGGGCAAGGGCATTTCGCAAGGCACCCAGACAGATCGCAGAAATTTTGAT
This sequence comes from Acutalibacteraceae bacterium, assembly GCA_045596185.1. Classification (GTDB taxonomy): domain Bacteria; phylum Bacillota; class Clostridia; order Oscillospirales; family Acutalibacteraceae; genus UBA737. Next base: position 100 of record JAZOBW010000221.1, read on the forward strand.
GAATAACGCCGATTTCAGCGGCAGTTATGTTGAAAAGTACGAGATTGCCGGTCCGGGATTCATCAATTTTTTCCTTTCGGACAGTTACTATGCAGATATCGTTGCAGATATCGCCGAAAAGGGCGCCGATTACGGCAAAAGTGATTACGGCAAGGGAAAGCGTGTGCTGGTGGAATTTGTTTCGGCAAATCCGACAGGTCCAATGCATATCGGTAACGCTCGCGGCGGTGCCTTGGGCGACTGTCTTGCTGCAGTTTTAGAGGCTTCGGGTCACTATACCGAGCGTGAGTTTTATATAAACGATGCAGGAAACCAGATAAATAAATTCGGCCTTTCGCTCGACCTTCGCTATCAGCAGATGTATAAAGACGATGTTGAGATGCCGGAGGACTCTTATCACGGTGCTGATATTGTGGAACACGCAAAGGCATTTGCCCAACTTCACGGCGATAAATATATGACCGTTTCCGAAGCCGAGCGCCGTGCCGCACTTGTAGAATTTGCACTGCCTAAGAATATACAGGGCCTTCACGACGACCTGCTTAAATATCGAATCAGTTATGATACATGGTTTAAGGAAAGCACACTTCATAACGGTGGCGAAACCGCAAGAATAATCGAACTTCTTAAAGAAAGTGGGCACACTTATGAGCAGGAGGGCGCCCTCTGGTTCAAGGCTACAGATTTTGGTTGCGATAAGGATTTTGTTCTGGTAAGGGCAAACGGTGTTCCCACCTATGTTGTACCCGATATAGCGTATCACTATAATAAACTTGAGATACGCAGGTTTGATAAGGCGGTCGATATTCTGGGTGCCGACCATCACGGATATGTGCCACGCCTGAAGGCGGCGCTTACCGCACTGGGTGTAGATGCAACACGTCTTGATGTTGTGCTTATGCAGATGGTACGTCTTGTAAGAAACGGCGAGATTGTAAAGGCATCAAAGCGTTCCGGTAAGGCTATCACACTTGTAACTCTGCTTGAAGAGGTTCCGATAGATGCTGCCCGTTTCTTCTTTAACCTTCGTGAACCCAACAGCCATTTCGATTTTGATCTTGACCTTGCAGTAAACGAATCAAACAGCAATCCTGTTTACTATGTACAGTATGCCTATGCAAGAATTTGCAGCATTTTCCGAAATCTTGCGCAGGAGGGTATCGTGCCCGATGTGTGCACAAGGGAACAACTTTGTATGCTTACCGCACCGGAGGAGCGTGAACTTATCTCGCACCTTGCTGCGCTTACAAACGAGATAATTCTTGCGGCAAAGACCTACGACCCAGCAAAGATAACCCACTATGTAAGTGAACTTGCTACCAAGTTCCATAAATTTTACGGTGCCTGTCGCGTAAAGGGTATAGATGAGGACCTCACACAGGCAAGACTTGCCCTTTGCAGTGCAACGGCAACCGTTATCAAAAATGTTCTTACAATGCTTAAAATAGAAGCACCCGAAAAGATGTGAAGGAGAAAAAATATGGACAAGCGCAACCTTACGATGCTGATGGATCTGTATGAACTCACTATGGCGAATGGTGTTTTCACAAGTGAACTGCGCGATACCGTAACATACTTTGATATGTTTTTCCGCCGTGTCCCTGATGAGGGTGGTTATGCCATTATGGCAGGACTTGAGCAATTGATAGAATACCTTAACGAACTTCACTTCGATGATGATGATATAAGGTATATTTCGGGTCTTGATCTGTTTTCACAAGAATTCATCGATTATCTTCGTGATTTCAGGTTTGAATGTGATGTATGGGCTGTGCCGGAGGGTACCCCCATATTTCCAAGTGAGCCCATCGTTACGGTTCGTGGCCCCGTTATGCAGGCTATGATGATAGAAACTGCACTACTGCTTATAATAAATCATCAGTCGCTCATTGCAACAAAAGCGAACCGTATCGTTCGTGCTGCACAGGGACGCCCCGTTATGGAATTCGGCGCCCGTCGTGCGCAGGGTGCAGATGCCGCCTATTACGGCGCAAGAGCCGCTATTATCGGTGGTTGCAGCGGAACTTCCGACCTTAAAACTGCGAAGGATTTCGGTGTTAAGGCATCGGGAACCATGGCGCACAGTTGGGTTCAACTTTTTGATGACGAGTATACCGCTTTCAAAACCTATGCCGAAAGATATCCCGACAGTTGTATGCTTCTTGTTGACACATATAATGTTCTGCGTTCGGGTATTCCAAATGCAATAAAGGTTTTTGATGAAGTATTAAAGCCTTTGGGCAAACGCCCCGTAGGTATCAGAATCGACAGCGGCGATATAACCTATCTTACCAAAAAAGCAAGAAAGATGCTTGATGATGCCGGATATGAAGATTGCAATATATGCGTTTCCAATTCGCTTGATGAACATCTTATCCGTGATATGATATTTCAAGGCGCCAAGGTTGACAGTTACGGCGTAGGCGAACGCCTTATAACCGCCTCCAGCGAGGCTGTTTTCGGCGGTGTATATAAACTTGCGGCAACCGAAAAGGACGGAGTTATCACACCAAAGATAAAAATAAGCGAAAATATTGCAAAGATAACCATTCCGGGTGTTAAGATTCCGTGGCGTCTTTATGATCGCGAAACCGGAAAGGCTATGGCAGACGTTATTACACTAAATAGTGAAAAGATCGACGATACCAAGCCTTATGAGATATTTGATCCGGTCTATACCTGGAAACGAAAAACACTCACTAATTTCAGGGCAGAAAAACTGCAGACCAGGATATTTGAAAAAGGTGTACAGGTATACACTTCACCCACCGTTGCCGAAATATCGGCACACCGTGCAGAGCAGGTTGAAAATCTTTGGGACGAGGTAAAACGTTTTGAAAAGCCGCACACCTACTATGTTGATCTTTCGCAAGATTTGTGGGACCAACGAAACGAACTGCTTAATAAATTGAATCACGGCAATAAAAAGGAGAAAAAACAATGAAAAGAATACTTGCTTTTTTAATGTGCATTTGTATGCTCTTTTGTTTTACCGCTTGTAAGGAAAAGGATACCGCTTCCGAACCCGAATCGGCAACGGATGTTAATATTGCACAGGCCGTTAAAGACGGCAGTATACCCGAGGGTGAATACAAACTGGGTGATGATTACGATCAACTTTTTAACAAACTTACCAATAATGGCGAGGATGTAGACGGTATGCTCTATCAGCGTTCTGAGGAGGGTGAATATTCAGTCCTTTCCGATGCTGAAGGATACAGTTGTTATTTTCTCACCGAAGAGAAGGACAAGGGCATTGTTGCTATCGCCACCTTCGGTGATGCCTTCGGATTTTCCCACAGTACTATGTCAAAAGAACTGATTTCGGCACTGGATGCTCAGGGAATAAAAGCCGAAAAGACCGATGCAGACAGTAAAGACATATTCTTTATGCCCTCATCGGTAGGATATACACAGGTAAAGTGCTCGGTGGAAAACAGAACCGTTATATTCGTATTTTTCGATGACCTTCTTTGTGCCACCGCACTTTGTGCAGACTAATCAGCAAGGAGAAACTATGTCAGTAGAACAAAAAAACGCCACGGGAACACTGCCTCTTCTAGCACTCCGCGGTCTTGTTGCATTTCCCAATATGATGTTAACCCTTGATGTGGGGCGCTCTAAATCAGTAAATGCATTAAATATTGCGATGGAATCGAACCGTCTAATATATCTTGTCACACAGAAGGATATTTCGGTAAACGATGTTGATGTTACCGACCTTTATGATGTCGGTTGTGTATGCAAGATCCGTCAGGTGCTGAAAATGCCCGAAGGCGGTGTTAAGGTTCTGGTAAAAGGCCTTTATCGCGCTATGCATATGGGATTTATCGATGACGGCAACTGTTACAGAGCGAATGTGGCACTTGTGGAGGATACACCCATCAAAAACCGTCCCGTTTATGTAGAAAGCCTTATCCGCCGCATACGAGAACGTTTTGAACGCTATATCGAGGTCAATCCTTCGATCGCGCCCGATGTTGTTATGTCGGTTGCGTCGGATAATGATCTCGGTCATCTGTGCGACTACATAGCATCGCAGATACCTGCTCCTTTTGACGATAAGCAGTATGTGTTGGAACAACGCTCTCCGGTCACAAGGGGAAAGGTGGTTATAGAACTTCTCAACAAGGAAAGGGAAATAACCGAAATCGATAACCGAATAAACGAAAAGACCCGTCAGCAGATAGATGATAACCAGCGCGACTACTATCTTAAAGAGCAGATTCGTGCTATCAATTATGAACTTTACGGTGATGACGGTGCCGACGATGTGGATGGTTACTATACCAAGATAGACGGTATGAGTGCCGATGATTCTGTAAAGGAAAAATTGCGTTTGCAGGTTGGTAAACTTGCAAAATTACCTACAGGTTCACACGATGGTGCTGTGCTTCGTACTTGGCTTGACACCTGCATAGAACTTCCTTGGAACAGTTATACCGATACTTCGGTGGATGTTGCGCGGGCACAGAAAATTCTCGACCGTGACTTTTACGGTATGGATAAGGTCAAGGAAAGAATACTCGAAATGCTTTCGGTATATGCGCTTAATCCTGATATAACAGGACAGATACTCTGCCTTGTCGGCCCTCCTGGTGTCGGCAAGACCTCTATAGGTAAAACTGTTGCCGAATGTATGGGTAGGCGTTTTGCCCGTATATCACTCGGCGGTATGCACGATGAGGCCGAAATACGCGGTCACCGTAAAACCTATGTAGGTGCAATGCCCGGCAGAATAATAAGTGCCGTAAAACAGGCAGGTTCATCTAATCCGCTAATACTTCTTGACGAGGTTGATAAACTCGGCAGTGATTATAAGGGTGATCCTTCTGCTGCGCTTCTTGAGGTGCTTGACCCCGAACAGAACGGCACATTCTGTGATAACTATATCGAGATCCCATATAACCTTTCAAAGGCTGTATTTCTTACCACTGCCAATACACTCGAAACCATTCCGGCACCTCTAAGGGACAGAATGGAGATAATCGAACTTGAAGGATATACAAGGGAGGAACGCTTCCATATTGCAAAACGCCACCTTGTTGCAAAGCAACTTGAGCGCCATGCGCTTAACTCTAAGACCTGCCGCTTCACCGATGGTGCACTTTACGGTCTTATCGATTACTATACCCGTGAAGCAGGTGTCAGAAAACTGGAACGCGCTATAGCAAAACTCTGTTCTAAAGCGGCTAAAAAGATTGCTTTGGGTGAGTGTGAACGGGTAACCGTGAAGGAATCAGACCTTGAAAAATTTATCGGAAAACGCAAATACCGTCCCGAAAGTATTCTTGAAAACCACGAAGTTGGCATCATCAACGGCCTTGCTTGGACGGCAGTAGGGGGCGAGATAATGCAGATGGAGGTTGCGGCTTTAAGCGGAACGGGAAAGACGGTTTTAACGGGCAGCCTAGGCGATGTTATGAAGGAATCGGCTGCCGCCGCTGTGACCTATGTCCGTGCCAATGCAGAAAAGTACGGTATAGACGAGGATTTCTATAAAACCAAGGATATTCACATCCACGCTACCGAGGCGGCAGTCCCCAAGGACGGTCCCTCTGCCGGTGTTACAATAACCACTGCACTTGTTTCGGCACTCACGGGGAGGGAAATACGCCGTGATATTGCAATGACCGGTGAGGTTACCATACGCGGCAGGGTACTTGCCATCGGCGGTCTTAAACAGAAGGCTATGGCGGCATATCGCGGCGGTGTAAAAACGGTATTTATACCAAAGGATAACATTCCCGATCTTGACGAGATTGATAAAACGGTAAGAGAAAATGTCCGTTTTATACCGGTATCTTATGTGGACGAAATAATCTCGGCGGCACTTGTGGGTCATAATGAGATAGTGAAAAACACCGTGTGCCCTCCGGCATCAAAGAACGATAGCAAAAGAATAAGCCAGTAGGAGAAGAATATGAATTTTAATAATGCAGATTTCGAGGCGGCATTTGGTGAACTCCATCAGTTGCCGGACTCTGATTTGCCCGAAGTTTGTTTTTCGGGGCGCTCCAATGTCGGCAAATCTTCCCTGATAAACAAACTTCTTAATCGCAAATCCCTTGCCCGTGTCAGTTCCACCCCCGGAAAAACGGTTACAGTAAACTTCTACCGTCTGGATGGTTTGCGCCTTGTGGACCTTCCGGGTTATGGCTATGCCAAGGTTCCTTTTGCCGAAAAGGACCGTTGGTCGCAACTGATGGAAGGGTATTTTCGCACAGGCCGTGATATCCGCCTTGTTTTGCAACTTGTGGATATGCGTCATAGTGCCACACAGTTTGATATTTCAATGCTGGAATTTCTGCGGTATCATAAACTGCCCTATGCCATAGTGCTCACCAAGAGCGATAAACTCAATAAAACCGAGACCGAAAAACGTCTCTCTGAAATTTACGATGAACTTGGTGAACTGGCAGACTCGGTAGAGATAATACCATTCTCCGCCCTTAAAGGAACGGGCGCCGAAGAAATACGCCGCATTATAGAAAAGGCAATATCATAGTATAACAAAAGACAGACTTCGTTCAGAAGCCTGTCTTTAATTTTATCAGTTTATTTTTCCGTATAATGGAATGTCGCTATCCTTTTTCGGTTCTCTTGTGGGAGCGGTTGCAACCGTGTTGCTGGGGCGACGGTCACGACCTCTGCCTCTGCCACCTCTGCGGTCGTTGCGTTCACGCGGTGCAGGAGCGGTCATATCGGCGCCTTCGGGGTAGATTACCACGCGGCGGCGGCTTCCTTCACCAACAGAATTTGAAACAACACCCTCAATTTCCTGAATGGCTGTATGGATTATACGGCGCTCGTAAGGATTCATAGGTTCAAGACTGCGACTGCGTCCTGTGCGGATAACCTGACCGGAAACACGTTTTGCAAGGGATACCAGTGTTTGCTGACGGCGTTCACGGTAGTCACCAATGTTAAGGGACACCTTAAAGTATCCGCTGCCGTTTTTAGCGGCAAGACTTGCAAGGTACTGAAGGGAATCAAGCGTTTCGCCTCTGCGTCCGATTATAACGCCGAGTCCTTCGCCCTCAAGAATGATGGCGGCACCGTTTTCACGGGGGGCGACCTTCATCTGAACATTTTCGCAGCCGAGGCCGGCAAGTATCTTGGTAAGATATGCTACTGCTCTTCCTGCAGGAGAATCGGCCGGAACAGATGCGGCATCAACTGCATTGGAATAATCTTCGGCAGGTGTTTCCTCTGTCTTTTTTGGAACAGGTTTTTCCTTTTTAGGGGCCACCTTCTTTTCTGCCTTTGCATTTTCTGCAGGTGCAGCGGTCTTCTTTTCGTTGTGAATTTTGGCAGGTTTCTTTTCGCGCTTAGGCTTGGGGTCGGGCAATTCTACGAACACCCTTACCTCGGCTTTGGAACCGCCAAACATACCGAGAATTTTCTTTTTCGGTGTATTTATAACTTCAATTTGAATATCTTCGTCTTCTGCGGCGCCCAGTTTGTTTAAGGCGTCGTCTCTGGCTTCGTCAACAGTAGCGCCGAAGCCGATCGCTTCTTTAATCAAGAGAAAGTCCTCCTTAATTATTCTTGTGTATCGTCAGTGCGCTGAGCGGCATTGTTGCGGTGCTTTACTTCGAAATCAGCACGAACGCTCAGTTCTTTGACACGCTCACGGGCAAGCATCTTGTTGGGACCGTATACCGTCTGTAAAACAGGTTGCATAAGGCCGCCTACAATAGAGGAACAGATCCAATAGAAACCAACACCGCCCGGCAGGGTGAAACCAATGAACAGCGAGATAAGCGGCATTGTTAGCATCATACCTGCCATATTGGGAGCATCGGGGTTATCGCGCTTCTGAATTCGCATAGATACTATACTGGTAAGCATCTGGGCAAGGAATGCGAATATGGGGATAAGCCATATTGGTTCCCACGCATTGAAAATATCGAACGAGAAATTTGGTTTTTCGGTAAGGTCGATACCGAAAAGGTTGTAACTGATATAGGTTTCATTGTCCTTATCGATAATAACCTGAAGGTCGTCCTTAATTTCCTTATATTCCTTTTCGTCAAGAATTTCTTCAACAATATCAGGATAGTGACGGATAACCTTTATTATACCAAGTTGATTGTTATTATTGTTGGCATTCCAACTGATTTTTTTGTTTATCTTTTCGTATTTAGCGGCATCCTCTTTTTTAAGGTCCTCCATACCCTGTGTGATGGCGGTGGAAACGGTCTCAACCTTTGCCTTATCGGCACCGGCCATATAGGTAAGGGGGGACATAATAAGCCAATAAATGCTCATCATAAGAACAAGACGGATAATCATAGGAAGACAACCGCCCGACATCGAGATGTTTTCTTCCTGATACAACTTCTGCATTGCTTCGTTGTATTTTTGTTTATCGTCACCGTAACGTTTTTTCAGGTCGTCAAGTTTAGGCTTAATTCGTGCCTGCTGTACGGATGCCTTTTGACTTTTGATGCTCAGCGGTATTAGGGCGAGATTTATAAGAAGGGTAAATATAAAAACAGCAGCGGCGAAATTACCGCCGATAAGGTTAGCAATAAATCTCATAATATAACCGAGCGGGATATTGATAATGTTAAATAAACTTTGCATAACAATACCTTTCTGCAGATAAATATCTATTTACCGATATGATTTCTGCTTTTGCGCGGTTCGGGAACGGGGTCATATCCGCCTTTGCAGAGCGGACTGCATCGCAAAATGCGCCAAACGGCCAAAGCGGTTCCCTTCAGGCAGCCGTGAACACTGATAGCCTCTATAGCGTAGGCAGAACAGGTGGGTGTAAAACGGCAGCATGAAATTTTGCGCACAGAGATGTTTTTTTGATAAAATTTTATCAGCGCGATAAGTATACGGCTTATAGGGTTCATAATTCGCACCATACGCCGGCGCTGATAAGCCGGTCTTTAATGACCTGTGACACCTGAGTGCTTTTATACTTCAGGATTTTTGTTCTTGCCACGATAACAAAATCGTAGCCGGGGGCAATATTCGGCAAACATTCGCGGAATGCGGCGGTGATTATCCGTTTTGCGCGGTTGCGGTAAACGGCACAGCCGATTTTTTTACCGGCAGTTATACCAAACCTTACCCTGCCGCCTCTGCCCTTCATAATATAGAGCACAAGACAGGGGCAAACAAAGGAATTTCCGCGTGAATATATGCGCCTGAAATCGCCGTTTGATTTCAACTTTTCTAATTTTTCCATCGTATCACCTTGGACTGACGAGTTTGATTCTCATCGGTCTGAAAAAGGGTCACAAAAGGAAAAGCCACGTGAAAGTGGCTTTAGTAGGTCAGCTGCTTTCTTCCTTTTGCTCTGCGGCGGGAAAGTACCTTTCTGCCGTTGGCGGTTGCCATTCTCTTTAAGAAACCGTGCTCTTTTTTACGGTGAAGTTTCTTAGGTTGGTAAGTTCTTTTCATTTTTCTAACCTCCTTGTAGTGAACTACAGGTGCACGGGACATAGGTGTAAGAAGTGGAGCCCCCGAAAATGCACCCTATCAATATAGGATTATACCTCAAAAGACGGTCAACTGTCAACAAAAATATGTTAAAATTACGGAAATTTCGCAAAAAATATGGGTATGGGGCTAAAAAATATTGACAAGGGTATAATGCGATGATATAATTCATATATAATATGTAAAGGCAATGATAAGGAAAAGTACCGCCGCAAACGGTGCACAGTGAACTGCGGATAGTGCAAACGCAGTGATACGCGCGTCGGGAAGAACACCTTGGAGCCGCAATCCGAAAAACCTTTTGTTTAGTAGGTGCGCCGTGGATAACGCGTTAAGTTAGGGGCAGTTTTTATGCTGTGAGTGACCGTTTTTAACGGTAAATTAGGTGGTACCGCGGAAAGACATAAGCGTCTGTTCGTCCTAAAAGTTGGGACAAACGGCGCTTTTATTTATTTTGGGAGTGATAATAATGAAACACATTGACATCATTGATATTTTTGAAAAGAGGGAGTATGTCGGCAGCAGCGTTACGGTCTGCGGCTGGGTAAGAACCTCAAGAGATTCTAAAAATATGGCATTTATCGAACTTAACGACGGCACAAGCCTTAAACATCTTCAGATAGTTATGGACAAGGCTGTTATGGGCGAATGTGCCGATTATATGAAACTGGGTACCTCACTTAGGGTAACCGGAACGGTAGTTGAATCTGTGGTGGCGAAGGATAGCGTTGAAATAAACGCTGAAAACATCGAAGTTCTGGGTGTATGTCCGCCCGAGTATCCGCTTCAGAAAAAGCGTCATACCCTCGAATATCTGCGCACCATTCCCGCACTTCGTGTGCGCACCAACACATTCAATGCGGTATTTCGTGTTCGCTCGGTGATATCTGCCTGTATTCACGAATTTTTCCAGGCACGTCACTATTCGTATATCCATACTCCGCTTATCACCGCAAGTGACTGCGAGGGTGCAGGCGAGATGTTCAAGGTTACTACCATAGGATACACAAACGAGTATAAGACCGAGGATGAATACAATGCCGCCGATTTCTTCGGCCGCCGTGCAGCGCTTTCGGTTTCCGGACAACTTGAGGGCGAGGTTGCCGCGATGGCGCTTGGCAAGATATATACCTTCGGTCCCTCCTTCCGTGCCGAAAAGAGCAATACCCCCCGTCATGTTGCCGAGTTCTGGCATGTTGAACCCGAGGTTGCTTTCGCTGAACTCCCCGATATTATTGAGATAGTCGAAGACCTTATAAAGCATATAATAAATACCGTTCTTGAAAAATGCCCCGAAGAACTCAAGTTTTTCAATGCCCATTTTGAAAAGGGACTTATCGAAAAACTTCAGGCGGTAGTAAGTAATGATTTTGCCGTTATGACTTATACCGAAGCGGTTGAAAAACTTAAAAATTGCGGCGAAAAATTCCAGTACCCCGTAGAGTGGGGAAGCGACCTTATGACCGAGCACGAGCGTTATATTTCAGAGGTGATATGTAAACGCCCTGTATTCCTTACCGACTATCCCAAGGAGATAAAATCCTTCTATATGAAGCAAAATCCGGACGGTAAAACCGTTGCCGCAACCGACCTGCTTGTTCCCGGCGTAGGAGAGATAATCGGTTGCAGCGAAAGGGAAGCAGACCTTGACAAACTTCTTGAAGCGATGCGTGTAAGGGGTATGAACCTTGATGATTACGAGGATTATATTTCGCTTCGTCGTTTTGGTTCCGTTCCTCACAGTGGTTTCGGTCTTGGACTTGAGCGTATAATTATGTATGTTACCGGTGTTCAGAATATCCGCGATGTCATTCTTTATCCCAGAACTGTAGGCAGTATCTCTTAAGTTGGAGGTTATTATAATGTACACCCCAAAATTAGATGTTCTAAAAACACAAAAGGCTATTCGTTCTCTGCGTCACAGATTTGAAGAAAATCTTTGTGATGCACTCAACCTTACCCGTGCATCGGCACCGCTTTTTGTAAAAAAAGGAAGCGGACTTAATGATGACCTTAGCGGTGTTGAGCGCCCTGTAAGTTTTGATATTGGCGATGGCGGCGAGATAGTAGAGGTTGTGCACAGCCTTGCTAAGTGGAAAAGAATGGCACTTGCAAAGTATAAATTCCCCGTTCATACAGGGCTGTATACCGATATGAATGCTATCCGCCGTGATGAAAAGTGCGACAGTATACACTCTTTGTATGTAGACCAATGGGATTGGGAAAAGATAATCCTTCCCGAAGACAGAACGCAGGAATATCTTAAAGATACGGTCTCCCGTATCTATGCGGCGGTACTTGCTACTGCCGATAGTGTAGAGCGCAAGTATCCAAAACTTGATAACTATCTGCCTCGTGAGATATTCTTTATTACAACCGCCGAACTGGAAAGCCGCTATCCAGAACTTACTCCAAAAGAGCGCGAGAATGCTATTGTCAAGGAATATGGCGCTGTATTCCTTATGCAGATAGGCGGCAGACTTGCAAACGGCGAAAAGCACGATAACCGTGCGCCCGATTATGATGACTGGGCGCTCAACGGTGATATCCTTATCTACAATCGTGTAACCGATGCCGCATTTGAAATTTCGTCTATGGGAATCCGCGTTGATAAAGAAAACCTGCTTCGTCAGTTAGAGGCAGAAAATGCGCTTGACCGTCTTGAATTGCCCTTCCACAAGGCATTAATGAATGACGAACTGCCGCTTACCATCGGTGGTGGAATTGGTCAATCAAGGCTTTGTATGCTGCTGCTCCAGAAGGCTCATATAGGTGAGGTTCACGCATCAGTATGGCCGCAGTCGGAAATTGAGCGTTGTCGCAAACAGGGAATTGAACTTTTATAATAAAGGAGAATTATTATGACAGCAAATGTTAAAATGGATGCCAAAACAATAAGAAAAATAGTTATTGCCGTAGTTATCGTTCTGCTGGTTGCATTTATCGGCATGAACAGTATAACGATTGTGCGCCCTGGTCACACCGGTGTTGTTGTAACGCTGGGTAAGGTTAAAGAGGGTCAACTTCAGGAAGGAATACACATTAAGGCTCCCTTTGTTCAGGAAATCGTGCAGATAGATAACCGCATAGTAAAGTTAGAGGTTGATACCGAAGCCTTTTCAAAAGACCTGCAGACGGTAGCAACCACACTGGCAATAAACTATCGTGTTGATAAATCTAAGTCCTATAATATATATAAGAACATAGGCGCCGATTACGAGGCCATAGTTGTAACACCTGCGGTAAACGAGGTGCTTAAAGCAATAACTGCCAACTACACTGCGGAGGAAAGTGTTACCAACCGTGCGCTTATATCGGACGGCCTTGTAGAGGGACTTAACGATAAACTTAACGAAATAGGCCTTTATGTTACTGATGTAAATATTATCAATTTTGATTTTTCAGAGGCTTTCATAAACGCAATTGAAGAAAAACAGGTTGCCCAGCAGCAACTTCTTAAGGCGGAAACCGAAAAGCAGACCGCAATAACCAACGCCGAGGCAGAGGCAGAAACTATTCGTATCAAGGCAGAGGCAGAGGCGGCAGCCAACGAAACGCTCAACAAATCACTTACCGAAAATGTTATTGAATACAGCAAGGTTGAAAAGTGGAACGGTGAACTTCCCAAGGTTACAGACGGCGCCGGTGCATTTGTATCAATAGAATAATAAAATAAAAATGGCATCGTTCAAACGATGCCATTTTTTCGCTAAAAAAACATTCTGTGAAAACTCACAGAATGTTTTTTGTTTTATTGTTTTTTCTATCAGCACTTTTCGCAGAATTCAAAAATTTCTGCAGGAAGTTCGCTTTCGTCACAAGAAACGGTGAAGAGGAACTCAACATCCTCGATGATAGCGAGACGCTTTAAGAAAGCGGCAAGTTCATCATAGTTGCGGGTGCCGATGCGAAGGGTTGCATCACCGAAAATGTGGGTGATATCATTGTTACTTGCTTTTATACCTGCAAGAAGGCCGAAATATTCACCATAGCCGCTGATGCCATAACTCTCGGCATCGATAAGTCTTACCTTATAGTCTACGGAGAAGGTAAGGGTATCACCCTTTTCAACACAGACAACATTGCCGAGACTTGCTTTAGCAGATTGGTTTACCAAATCCACAAGTTTCTTGGTTTTGCCCGAACCTTTTTTTCCGATGATAAGTTTAATCATATCTAACAACTCCTTTATATATACCGCCTATGGCGGAGAAATCCTTGATTATTTGCCCAGTCTGGCTTCAAGTTCAGCCTTCTGGGATTCGTAACCGGGTTTGCCGAGCAGGGCAAACATATTCTTTTTATAACTTTCAACGCCGGGTTGATCAAACGGATTTACGCCCAGCATATAACCCGAGATCGCGCAAGCCTTTTCGAAGAAGTAGATAAGTCTGCCGAGGTTAGCCTCATCAGCCTTTTCTACATTGATAACGAGGTTAGGAACGCCACCGTCGGTGTGTGCAAGAACGGTGCCTTCAAAAGCCTTTTCGTTTACGAAGGACATTGTCTTGCCTGCAAGGAAGTTAAGACCGTCACCGTCGTTTTCCTCTTTTTCGATTACAACATCGTCGCCGTTGTCGCCGATGGTAACAACGGTTTCAAACATTATGCGGCTGCCGTCCTGAATGAACTGACCCATAGAGTGAAGGTCGGTAGAGAAGGTAACCGAAGCGGGGAACAGACCCTTGTTATCTTTGCCTTCGCTTTCACCGTAAAGTTGCTTGAACCATTCTGCCATCATTGTGAAGCGCGGCTCGTAGGAAACCAGAAGTTCAACAGCCTTGCCCTTGCGGTAAAAGGCGTTGCGGAGTGCTGCATATTTGTAGCAGGGGTTAGCATCAATATCACAGATGTTATAGTCCTTAGCGGCGGCTGCTGCACCTGCCATAAGGGCATCAATATCAGCACCGGCTGCGGCGATGGGGAGAAGACCAACAGCGGTAAGAACCGAGAAACGGCCGCCTACATCGTCCGGAACAACAAAGCACTCATATCCCTTTTCGTCGGCAAGTTGCTTTAATGTGCCGCGAGCCTTGTCGGTGGTGCAATAGATTCTCTTTGCGGCCTCCTCTTCGCCGTAATGTTCTTCAAGATACTTTCTGAATACGCGGAAAGCAACGGCAGGTTCGGTGGTGGTACCGGATTTGGAAATAATGTTTACCGATACGCGTTTTCCCTCACAAAGTTTAAGAAGGTCGGCAAGGTAGGAACCGCTGATGCTGTTACCTGCGAAGTATATTTCGGGTGCGTTGCCGCGAAGGGAGTTATAGAACTGACCCTTAAGAAATTCGATAGCGGCACGGGCGCCCAGATAGGAACCGCCGATACCGATAACGATAAGGACATCGGTGTCTGCCTGAATTTTAGCGGCAGCGGCCTTGATTCTTGCAAACTCCTCACGGTCATAATTTTCGGGAAGGTCTACCCAACCGAGAAAATCGTTGCCAAGACCGTTTTTCTCCTCTACAGCCTTGTGGGCTGCGGCAACCTGTGCTTTAAGACCTTCCAAATCATTTTCTCTGATGAATGATTCGGCATAAGAACTGTTAAAAGATAAAGACATTTTTGTGTTTCCTCCAAAGTAAAAAGTAAACTTTTTACAATTTTCTTTATAAGCCTATTTTACAATATTTTATGCTATATTGCAAGTGTGAATAATGATTATTAACGATTTTTTTAACAGTTTTTCACAAAAAAGCACAAAAATGTACTCACAGCACAAACAAACCGTTCAAAATCCAGCGGAACATTACCGCAAACGAGCGTTTCGGAATGTTCTGTGTGGCGGTGATGTCGATACTGCCAAGTTGTGTATCACCCGAAAATATGTCAACACTTCCTATTACATCGCCTTTTTTAATAGGCGCTTCAATTGATTCTGAAAGCGATACCGATTGAGTTATCTCTTTCAGGTCGCTCTTTTTCATCAGCAGTTCAAGACTTCCTTCCGCTTTACCCGAAACTGTTTTTTCGGTGCCGTTTTTTATGGGAGCGGATATTTTATCACCGATTTCGGGCAGTATTTTTTTGAAACTGTAGTTTGCAAATCCGTAATCCAGAAGTTTTTTTGCACCGTTGAACCGGTCGTTGGAAGAGTTGCCGCCCATTATTACTGCTACAAGTTCCATACCGTCACGTTGTGCAGTTGCCGATAGACAATATCCTGCAGTCGAGGTTGTGCCGGTCTTAAGTCCCGTGGTGCCTTCGTAGAAACGCACAAGTTTATTGGTGTTTACCAGTTCGCTTTCGCCGTTTCGCAGACTGTCCATCCATACAGTGGAATATTTCTTTATAAGAGGATGTTTTATAAGTTCGGCCGACATCAGCGCAACATCGTGCGCCGTGGTCAGATGTCCGTCGGCGTCAAGACCGGTGCAGTTTATAAAGGTGGTGTTGTTCATTCCCAGTTGTCCTGCGCGTTCATTCATCATGGCAACAAAGCCCTCTTCGCTACCTGCTATTTTTTCACCCAGTGCTACCGTGGCATCGTTGGCAGAAGCAATCACGGTTGCCTTAAGCAGATCGTCTACCGTCATTCCTTCGCCGGGTTCCAACCATATCTGTGAACCGCCCATACCGGCGGCGTGTTCGCTTGTGTTAATAACGTCTTCCAGTGCCATATCTCCGCGCTCTATTGCCTCCATTATAAGCAACAGCGACATAATTTTTGTTATCGATGCGGGCGGAAGCACCTCGTCGGCGTTCATCTCGTAAAGCACCGTTAAGGTGTAAGGCTCGATAAGTATTGCCGACTTTGCACCAATTTCAAGCGTCTGCCCGATGGCACTGTCGGTCACGGTGTTATCAATGGGTACCGCAATATCGGAAATGTCACATTCGCTGGATACTGTTGCGGCGGCAACGGTCGTCTGTAAAAATGCTGCGGCACATATAATACAAAATATTCTTCTTAAAAAATTCAAACGGCATACCCCCTTAAATAAAAGGTATGCCGTGGTTGTATTATTTTATGCCATCTGTAATGATACCGCCGCCGATAACGGTATCGCCATCATAAAACACCGCAGATTGACCGGCACTCGGGGCGCGCTGGGGATTGTCAAATTCGATTATAACGCCGTTGTCGTCGGGATGTATCAGTGCACTTTGTGCAGTGTGTCTGTAGCGCAGTTTTGCTTCTACCTTCATACTGCTTTTAAGGGTATCAAACGGAATAAAATTGGTTTTTTCAACCCTTACATATTTATAAAAAAGCCGGTCTTCCAAGCCCAAAGTAACGGTGTTGTCCTGTGCATTTTTGCTCAAAACAAATATAGGGTGTCCCATCGCAATACCAAGCCCCTTCCTCTGACCTACGGTATAGCGGATAATTCCTGAATGTTCGCCTAATATCTCACCGTTGCAGTTGATGAAATTGCCCTTTTCAAATTTGCGATTTGTGTATCGTTCGATAAAAGCGGCGTAGTCTCCGTCGGGCACAAAGCATATATCCTGACTGTCCTTTTTTCGGGAGTTTATAAGTCCCTTTTCTTCGGCGATACTGCGCACCTGTGCTTTTGTAAGGTTGCCCAGCGGAAGTAAAAGATGTGACAGTTGCTTTTGTGAAAGGCTGTACAGCATATAACTCTGGTCCTTTTCGGGATACAACCCTTTTTTCAATAAAACACGTTCTCCCGCTCTTTCGATTCGCGCATAGTGTCCCGTTGCAACCGCCGAAAAGCCCTGCTTTAATGCACTGTCCAACATAAGACCTAATTTTATTTTGCGGTTACAGGTGATGCATGGGTTGGGGGTACGACCGTTTTCATATTCGGATACGAATTCGGATATTACCGTATCCGCAAACTCTTTGTGCAGATCCATCACAGAATGTTCTATTCCTAATTTTTTGCAAACATTTTCGGCATCAAGTTCATCGTTGGTGGGCAGGTTTCCGAGTAGACGCAGCGTTGTTCCTGCTATGGGTATGCCCTCTTTTTGCAGAATGACCGCCGCCGCCGAACTGTCAACGCCGCCGCTCATTCCCACTAAAATTTTTTCCATTTGCGGTCCTCTTTTACTTTTTGGGTTTGTGAATATTGCGTATTCTTTTCTTTTTCTGTGTCGGTTTTGTGCCGGTTGCACCCTTGGCGGTCTTATCGTCTTTTACAAGGCAGTTTTTGCCGCTTCCTATAAGGTCAAACCGTTTGGCGCTTTTCAGTGCCGAAAGCACTATCTCACGGTTTTCAGGACGGTAATACTGCAAAAGTGCGCGTTGCTGTGCCTTCTCTTTGGGCGTTCTTGGTACATATACCTCCTTCATAGTAAAGGGGTCCAGCCCCGTATAGAACATACAGGTAGATACTGTACCGGGTGTGGGATAAAAGTCCTGCACCTGTTCTGGGTGCAGACCTTCTTTTTTTAGGAAAAGCGCAAGTTCTATGGCATCGTTTACCGTGCTTCCCGGATGGGACGACATAAGATACGGCACTAAAAACTGCTTTTTACCCACCGATTCGGTAAGTTCGTAGAAACGTTTTTTGAAACGCTCATATACCCTGATTGGCGGTTTGCCCATATGGCGCAAAACCCTTTCGGAACAGTGTTCTGGTGCAACCTTTAACTGTCCGCTGGTATGATGCTCTACAAGTTCTTTGAAAAACTGCTCGTCCTCGTCTGCTATAAGATAATCAAACCTGATGCCCGAACGGATAAATACCTTTTTAACTTTGGGCAGGGCACGAAGTTTTCTCAGCAGAGAGAGATAGTCACTATGGTCAACCCTTACCGATCTGCACATTTCGGGTGCAAGGCATTTTTTGTCGGGGCAAACGCCCCTCTTTTCCTGAGCGGAACAGGCCGACATACGGAAGTTTGCGGTGGGTCCGCCCACATCGTGAATGTATCCCTTGAAATCCTCCATTTGGGTTATTTTTTCGGCTTCGCTGATAACCGATTCGTGACTGCGGCAACTTATCTGTCTGCCCTGATGATAGGCAAGTGAACAGAAGTTACACGCCCCGAAACAACCGCGGTTGTGGATAACCGAAAATTTCACCTCTTCGATTCCGGGAACGCCGCCTGCCTTTTCGTAGGACGGATGGTAGTCCCTCATAAACGGCAGGGAATATACCCTATCCATTTCCTCGGTGGTAAGCGGCGGCATCGGCGGATTTTGTACCACTATCATACTGCCGTGACGTTGGATTATATGTTTTCCACGAACCGCATCGTGTTCGGTCTGTTGTATTCTGCAGGAAACGGCGTAATCGCGTTTGCCGCGTTCATTATCGGCACTTACCGCTTCAAATGACGGACATTCCTTTGCCGAAAGGGGAGTATAGTCCTTGGTGGCAACCGCATAGCAGGTTCCTTTTATGTCGGTAAGAGAGCGGATATCTTCACCGCGGTTAAGCCTGTCTGCTATTTCAACAATATGTTTTTCGCCCATACCGTACATAAGCAGATCGGCGCCCGAGTCGATAAGCACGGAAGGGCGTACGCGGTCATCCCAATAATCGTAGTGGGCAAATCTTCGAAGAGATGCTTCTATGCCGCCTATTGCTATCGGCACATCACCGAATAATCTGCGCAGTGCCTTTGTGTAAACAATAACGGCACGGTCAGGCCTCGCTCCTGATTTTCCGCCGGGTGTATATGCATCGTCACTGCGGCACTTTTTTGCCGCGGTATAATGCGCCACCATAGAATCAATATTGCCGCTGTTTACAAGAAATGCCAGTCGCGGTCTGCCGAAACGCTGATAATCGGCGTCGCTGCGAGGCTGGGGAATAATGCATACCCGATATCCCTCGGCTTCTAGTACCCGTGATATTATAGCCGTGCCGAAACTCGGATGGTCAACATAGGCATCACCCGTTACGATTATAAAATCGGCTTCGTTCCAGCCAAGTGCGGTCATTTCTTTTTTTGCTATAGGTAAAAACGGCATATAAACATCACTCCATTACATATATATTATCATAATAATAAAGCCGGTACAACCCTTTTTTCGGAGGAAATAAATATGGAAAACAAGCCAAAGCGCGGTTGGTGGGACCGATTTTTTATAATTTTTACAATACAGTTTATATGCGTGGCGGTGATAATATCGGCTCTGGCGGTCACGAAGTATTTTTTTGAGGATACATTTGAAAAAATAAGCGAATTTTATAAAGAAAGTTTTCTTGTTGAAACAGAGGTTTACGGGGACGGTGCAGATGAGGTTTAAGTTCTTTGGTACAGAAATATATGTTTCTTTTCTTTTTGTTGCGGTAATAGCATTTATGTTGGCAACCGACCGTACAGGACTTGTGATTCCCACACTTTTTGCCGTACTGATTCACGAAACAGGACATTTTTTTGCTATGTGGGTAGTTGGATGCCGCCCCAAGGCTATACGGCTTATTCCTGCGAGTGTACAGGTTATCCGTGGGTTTTCTCTGCGTCCTTATGGGGAGGTGGGGGTGGCTATTTGCGGCCCTGCCGCCAATATAGCCGTATTTCTTAGCCTACTCCTTAATTACCATTATTTTTCTGACCGTACATCGCTGGTATTTGGCGTACTCAATCTGATAATCGGAATGTTTAATCTGCTGCCCGTCAGCGGACTTGACGGTGGAACTATACTCGGTGCGGCGCTGTCTCGCCTTGTTGAGCCGAAAAGGGCGGACAGTATCGTCAAAATAATAACCGCTATAATGTCGGCGGCGGTATTGTTTATCGGTATTTATATGTGCTTTAGCGGCCGCTTTAATATATCGGTATTTATTGTGGCACTTTATCTGCTTATCTGTAGTATTATAAAAAGATAAATCCCCTTCATCACATAAAAAATAGCACCCACACCTTACGGTGTAAGTGCTATTTTGGCGCGCTGAAGAAGATTCGCCCGAAATGCTTTTGCGCATTTCGGCACGCACCCGTCGGCGAAAACAGTCCACCGGACTGTTTTCTTCCGCAAATCAGAGATTTGCTCCCTCCTTTTCGAATCTCCTCCATCACATAAAAAATAGCACCCACACCTTACGGTGTAAGTGCTATTTTGGCGCGCTGAAGAAGATTCGAACTCCCGACCTTCTGGTCCGTAGCCAGACGCTCTATCCAGCTGAGCTATCAGCGCATTTTCGCGGTCAGCCATAGTATAATATCACAAAACCTTTTCAAAATCAATAGTAAATTTCAAATTTTTCAAAAAAGTTTTTTCAGACACATAAAATATTGCTATTTACAAGACAAAAATAAATTGTTATAATATATTAAATATTGCTATTGGTAATGGGTGTAGATGATGAAGTATTTGTTGAATAAAAATATCTTGTCTGCCGATTCAACATTTGTTGTACCTAACGATGTTGCGGACAAGCATATAAAACTTGCAACAACAACACAGATAAAGGTGTTGCTGTTGGCCTTGCGCACCCAAAAAACCGAAATAGATGAAAATGATATTTCTTCGGTTCTGGGTATTGCCCTGAATGAAGTGACCGATGCACTTGAATTTTGGGCAGGTGCGGGTGTGATTGCGGGTAAACACGAAACAATGTCCGAAGCACCGAACCGCAAAAAGGCGGTTGCGCTGGACGAACGCCCCTCAAGAACCGATGTTGCAGTTCGCGGAAACGAGGACTCTAATATCCGTATTATTCTTCAAAAAGCGCAAAGTACTTTCGGCAGAAATCTTAAAACTAACGAAGCAAGTACCTTTGTATGGTTGTATGATGATATGGGTGTCAGTTTTTCGATTATGCTTCTGCTTTTGCAATATGCTGCCGACAGGGGCAAGTGCAATATCAAGTTCATAGAAAGCACGGCGGTGCGTTGGCTTAACAGCGGTATCGAAACTGTTGCCGAAGCCGAAAAGATGATTGCCGAAGAATTAGAACGTGACCTATCGTGGGAGGCTGTTAAAAAAGCCTTCGGTATAGATAGAGCGAAACCCAGCAAAAAAGAGGCACAGTATTCCGAAAAATGGGTCGGGCAGTACGGTTTTTCTGCTGAAATGTTGAAATGTGCCTATGATGTGTGTGTTGATGCAACCGCCAAGATTTCCTTTCCTTATATAGATGCAGTTTTGGAAAAGTGGTATAAAAATGGTATTAAAAAGCCTGAAGATATCCAAAAGGAAAACAATCCTAAACCGAAAAAGGCCGACGGCGTAAAAAATTCAGGCGGATATGATATTTCTGCATTTGAAGATTTTCTTAATTCGGATGATTAGCAGGTGAGAGTATGACTTCTAAAGAAAAACTTTATGAAAAAGCATTCGCAAGTAAACGGGAGCGTCTTGCTCTCGCTGTTGCTACGCGCGATGCTGCAATATCGCGCCTTGCCGAGCAAAGTCCCGAATTTGTGGCATTGTCCCGTGAACTCGAAGCGGCAGGCGCACAGATTGCTATGACTGCGCTTTCGGGCGATAAATCAGCCTTTGAGGCGCAAAAGGCGCAGATGGCGCAACTGGCACAAAGGCGTATGCAGATGCTTGAAATCGCAGGTATAAAGGATATACAGTACGACTGTCCCGTATGTCAGGATACGGGATATGTAGGCGGCAAGATATGCGGATGCGTTAAGGAACTTGTGCGACTTTACAGTATTGGTGAACTTAGCGAAAATCTTCCGATAAACGATTGCCGTTTTGAAAATTTCAGTCTTGATTATTACGATGACGGCGGTACCGCCTCGCCCAGTCCGGCAAGGCGTATGGTAGGTATTTATAACCTTTGCCGCGATTACGCCGAAAACTTTGACCCCGATACCTCGCCCAATCTTTTGTTTATGGGCGCGGCAGGTCTTGGGAAAACCCATCTTTCACTTGCTATAGTGGCATATCTTACCGAGCGCGGATATCAGGTGATATACGGGTCGGCGCACAATCTGTTTTCGGCTATGGAGGACGATCACTTTATTCACCATACCAATGAGAACTACGATGCTGCTGTAGGATGCGACCTTCTGGTTATCGACGACCTGGGAAGTGAGTTTGTTTCACCGTATATACAAAGTATGCTTTACAATGTGGTCAACACACGTATACTTGCAAAGAAACCCACTATTATCAGTACCAACCTTTCAATGAAGGAAATAGAGGCTTTATATACTCCCCGAATAGCATCACGCCTGATAGGAAACTATACGGCGAAAATGTTTTTGGGCAGGGATATCCGCCAGATAAAGGCTATGCAAAAGGCGGCAAAAAAAGATTAAACTTTCATTTTTTATAAGTTAAAGGGGAAACTTATATGACTAAAATCGGTTTTGACAATTCTGAATATATAAGGTTACAGTCGCAAGAAATAAGGGACCGTATTGCAATGTTCGGCGGTAAACTGTATATGGAGTTCGGTGGAAAACTTTTCGATGATTACCATGCGTCCCGTGTTCTTCCGGGATTCGAGCCCGATTCCAAGGTGAAAATGTTGCTTGAACTTAAGGACGATGCGGAGATAGTTATCGTTATAAACGCCGATGCTATTGAAAAGAATAAGCGTCGCGGCGATCTGGGTATAACATACGACCTTGATACCCTCAGACTCATTGATGCTTTTCGGGGGATAGGGCTTTTTGTCGGCAGCGTAGTAATCACCTGTTACACGGGGCAGTCTCTTGCACTGGCTTTTGAAAACCGACTCAAAAATCTGGGTATAAAAGTCTACCGTCATTATCCCATAAAGGGCTATCCGTCCGATATACCTAATATAGTAAGTGACAGCGGCTTTGGCAAGAACGATTATATCGAGACCGAACGCCGATTAGTGGTTATTACCGCACCGGGTCCGGGTAGCGGCAAAATGGCGACCTGCCTTTCGCAACTTTATCACGAACACAAGCGTGGCATAAAGGCGGGATATGCAAAGTTTGAGACCTTCCCTGTATGGAATCTTTCGTTGAAACACCCTGTTAATGTTGCGTATGAGGGCGCAACTGCGGATCTGGATGATGTTAATATGATAGATCCGTTCCATCTTGAGGCGTACGGAAAGATGGCGATAAACTATAACCGGGATATAGAAATATTCCCCGTGCTTAATGCTATGATGGAGCGTATTCTGGGTGAATCCCCTTATAAAAGTCCTACCGATATGGGGGTAAATATGGCAGGATATGCCATCTGCGACGATAAGGCGGTATCGGATGCCGCCAAGCAGGAGATACTCCGTCGTTACTATGCCGCCCGTTGTGCGGTTCGTCAGGGAATGGGTGAGGATGACGAGGTTAAGAAGATAGAACTGCTTATGAACCAACTCGGTTTTGGTATAGAGGAACGACCCGTTGTTAAGGCGGCACTTGATAAGGCCGAACTTACCGGTGCGCCGGCAACCGCCATTGAGATGCCGAACGGCAAAATAATTACCGGAAAAACCTCATCGCTGCTCGGTGCATCGTCTTCAATGCTTCTCAATGTGCTTAAGGAACTCGGTAATATTCCGGATGAGGTTCAACTTCTCTCTCCCACTATAATCGAGCCGATACAGCGAATGAAGACCGATATGCTGGGCAACCACAATCCGCGCCTTCATACAGACGAGGTACTGATAGCGCTTTCGATTTGTGCCGCTACCGATGAAGTTGCGGCAAAAGCGCTCGAACAGGTGCCGAAACTCAAGGGTCTGGAGGCCCACTCTACTGTAATTCTTTCCCGTGTGGACGAGCAGACATTCAGAAAACTCGGGGTTAATATGACTTGCGAACCCAGATACCAGACCAAAAAATTATACCATGCAAGATAAAAAAACGGGATGACCTATAAATCGGTCATCCCGCTTTTTTACGGTTTTTGCAGTTCACAGCCTGTGTAATACCATTTGAGTATTTCTTCGTAACTGCTGCCTTGCTTCGCCATATAGTCGGCACCGTTCTGACTCATACCAAGTCCATGACCGTAACCGCGGACGGTGAAGGTGAAACCGCCGTCTGAATAGGCTATGTCGAAGTTTGCCGAACGCAGAGACAGTGCTTCGGCAACCGAGGCACCGTCGGTGTCGGTATTACAAAATTTTATTTTTTTAATCCTTCCGGTCTGTGTTTTTTCAATATTACCGAACCAGTCCTTGGCATCGCCATCGGTTGCGGCTATGCCGCTCATCAGGGAAGATACCTCATCGGCAGAGAGCGTTTTTGCTGTAAGATAGTTTTCAGCCGTTTTGTCACCCACGCTGTCCACAGATACAAGATAGGGCACCTCACTTCCCCATACATCACTGCAGTTTTCGGTCTTTCCCGACGATATTGCATGGTATGCGGTCAGGGCAAGGGTGTTGTTGTAGGTCAAAACCTGTCCCGAAACCTGCGAAACAATATTCTTTATTTTTTTGGTGTATTCGTCTGCCTTTTCGCCCCATCGCTCACGGGCGGTTTCGGTGCTTATGTAACATTGGTCGGTTTTGGGATCGTCGGTAAGATCATATTCGCCGTTTGCGGCGGCCTTTTTTCTACACGCATAGGTATATGCCGCAACCGCCTGCGCCTTAAGCGCCTCGTCATCGTAAAGTGCAGGCATTTCTGCTGCTACCACCCCGAAGATATAATCATCTTTGCTTAGTGTTTCAATATTTCCGTCGGCGGTGATTTTTATTTTGAACTCATCATATACGGCAACATCTACTTCTTTTTCGAAATCTTTTTTACTTACTGCTGCCGAGGTAGGAAGCGACGGTGCAGGCGTTGCCGAAGACAATGCGGCGAGCGGTATTACGAGCATAGCGGTGAGCAGAGCAAAAAAAGTGACGGCAAAATTTTTCATAACTGTTAATTTTCTCCTGTTCTTGTTGACTTTTAGACTGCATTTGTATAAAATTATATATAATATATATGTAGACAAACCTATTTTAATGTCCTTGAAAGGTGTGACGGTATGAAATACAGACATATAACATCATTCTTTGCCATTTCGGCGGTTGCAGTTGTTGCGTTGCGGCTTTTTCAGATAATGTATGTACTCGATTCCAAAAATGGTTTTGTTGATTACTATTATACATGGGAAAATATATTGGTGATGGGATTTATGCTGTTGTTAATTTCCGGATCTACCGTGTTTGCGGTCTTTGCAAAACGAAAACCCATAAATATGCCAAAGGTAAATCCGCTTCTTTCGATCAAGTCGGAGGCCAAGCGGTCTTAGGAAGACAAATGTCTTAGCCA
>JAZOBW010000222.1:0-3268 GCA_045596185.1 Acutalibacteraceae bacterium
CAGGGTTTCACCGTAACCACAGAGGCTTGCACACAGTACTACGAAGATGGCAGAAAGATCAACGATGATATCCAGGCACAGATTATGGAATACATCGACAAGATGGAGGGCATCACCGCCAAAAAGTTCGGCGATAAGGAAAATCCCCTTCTCGTTTCGGTTCGTTCCGGTGCACGTGCATCTATGCCCGGTATGATGGATACTATTCTTAACCTCGGTCTTAATGAAGACGTTGTTGAGACTATGGCTGCTAAGAGCGGCAATGCCCGTTGGGCTTATGACTGCTACAGAAGATTCATTCAGATGTATTCTGATGTAGTTATGGAAGTTGGTAAAAAGTATTTCGAAGAACTCATTGATAAGATGAAGGAAGAAAAGGGCGTTACTCAGGACGTTGATCTTACCGCAGAAGACCTCAAAACCCTTGCTGAGCAGTTCAAGGCTGAGTACAAGGCAAAAATCGGCAGCGACTTCCCCACCGATCCTAAAGAGCAGTTGATGGGCGCTGTTGAGGCTGTTTTCCGTTCCTGGGACAACCCCCGTGCAAATGTTTACCGTCGTGACAACGATATTCCTTATTCTTGGGGTACCGCTGTTAACGTACAGATGATGGCTTTCGGTAATATGGGCGATAACTGCGGTACCGGTGTTGCATTTACCCGTGACCCCGCTACCGGTGAACCCGGACTTATGGGTGAGTTCCTCACCAACGCTCAGGGTGAAGATGTTGTTGCCGGTGTTCGTACTCCTATGCCGATTGCTGAAATGGCTGATAAGTTCCCCGAAGCATTCGAGGAGTTCAATAAGGTTTGTGCTATTCTTGAAGACCATTACCGCGATATGCAGGATATGGAATTCACCGTTGAAGACGGCAAACTCTATATGCTTCAGACCCGTAACGGTAAGCGTACCGCTAAGGCCGCTCTTAAGATCGCTTGTGACCTCGTTGACGAAGGCATGATCGACAAGAAGCAGGCTGTTGCTATGATCGATCCCCGTAACCTTGATACCCTTCTCCATCCCCAGTTTGATGCAAAGGCTCTCAAGGCTGCTACTCCTATGGGCAAGGGCCTCGGCGCATCCCCCGGTGCTGCTTGCGGTAAGGTTGTATTCACCGCTGAAGATGCAGAAGTATGGAATGCACGTGGTGAAAAGGTTGTTCTCGTTCGTCTTGAGACCTCTCCGGAAGACATTACCGGTATGAAGGCTTCTCAGGGTATCCTCACCGTTCGTGGTGGTATGACATCTCACGCAGCCGTTGTTGCTCGTGGTATGGGTACCTGCTGCGTATCCGGTTGCGGCGATATCATTATGGACGAGGAAAACAAGAAGTTTACTCTCGCAGGTAAGACCTTCGTTGAGGGCGACTACATCTCCATCGACGGTTCTACCGGTAACATTTATGACGGCATCATCCCCACTGTTGATGCTGAAATCGCAGGCGAGTTCGGCCGCATCATGGATTGGGCAGACGAGTTCAGAACCCTTAAGGTTCGTACCAATGCTGACACTCCTGCTGATGCTAAGAAGGCACGCGAACTCGGTGCTGAAGGTATCGGTCTTTGCCGTACCGAGCATATGTTCTTCGAAGCAGAAAGAATTGCTGCTTTCCGTGAGATGATCTGTGCTGACACCGTTGAAGAGCGCGAGGCTGCTCTTGCAAAGATCCTCCCCTATCAGCAGGGCGACTTTGAGGCTCTCTACGAGGCTCTCGAAGGCAACCCCGTTTGCATCCGTTTCCTTGATCCGCCCCTCCACGAGTTCGTTCCCACCGAAGAGGCTGACATCAAGGCTCTTGCAGATGCACAGGGCAAGACCGTTGAAGATATCAAGAATATCATCTCTTCTCTCCACGAGTTCAACCCGATGATGGGTCACCGTGGTTGCCGTCTTGCAGTTACCTATCCGGAAATTGCAAAGATGCAGACCTCTGCTGTTATCCGTGCTGCCATCAATGTTAAGAAGGCACACGCTGACTGGAACATCGTTCCCGAAATTATGATTCCTCTTACCGGCGAGGTTAAGGAACTTAAGTTTGTTAAGGATGTTGTTGTTGCTACCGCTGATGCTGAGATCGCTGCCGCAGGCGTTGAACTCAAGTACGAAGTAGGTACAATGATGGAAATCCCGAGAGCATGTCTTACTGCTGACGAGATTGCCAAGGAAGCAGAGTTCTTCTGCTTCGGTACCAACGACCTTACCCAGATGACATTCGGTTTCAGCCGTGATGACGCTGGCAAGTTCCTCGGTGCTTACTACGACAGCAAGATTTATGAAAACGATCCGTTTGCTAAACTCGACCAGACCGGCGTTGGCAAACTTATGGATATGGCTGTTGCTATGGGTAAGAAGACCCGTCCTGAGATTCACTGCGGTATCTGCGGTGAGCACGGCGGCGACCCCGTTTCTGTTGAGTTCTGCCACAAGGTAGGCCTTGACTATGTATCCTGCTCTCCCTTCCGCGTTCCGATTGCACGTCTTGCTGCTGCACAGGCTGCAATTAAAGAATCTAAGTAATTAGATTTATAGAGTAAAATTGTCCCTCTGCTGAGAAATTGGCAGAGGGATTTTGTATGTATTGCAAGTAATTTGTCTTTGTGATATAATAATCAAAAATAACAACGAGGTGATTTGATGTTCGGATTTAAGGAACGGGCTCATAAAAGAAATGCACAAGGAAGCCAATGGTTCAAGTACTATAAAGAAGGTAAATGCCACACTGACCAATGGGATAGGTTTCATGCAGAATCTCCGCAATTTGTAAGTAATTGCAAAAAGGTCTTCGAATCTTTCAAAAATGCACAAGTGATTAACTTAATCGCTGACCAAATACTGAAAGGAGTCGGTATTCCACAGAAAATAACAATTCATTCAAGTGGCTTAACTGTTTACGGCAAAGGAATTGAAAAAAGTATTTCTTTTGGCGAATATAATCTTCGTGAATTAAATACAAAAAAATATTGCCTTTCGTCTTTTCCTAACTATGATATGGTAATTAGCCATGGTGGTCTGTATGAATGGTTTGATGAATATAAGCAAGTTAACAAAGATATTTTTGGATTATACCTTTGCAATACAGATACGTATGACACCAAATATGTCGTCTATTTAAGCGAGTGTGCAGTGGTGGGATGTGTAATCGCGCAGGCACTAGGAACAGAGTATATGTATACTTGCGACGCTTACTTTGCCAGCTTTGAGAAAAAAAGTTCGGGCGAAGAATGGAAATAGTCTGACAAAGAAACCTGTATATTTCCCTCTTTTGCTA
>JAZOBW010000223.1:0-7593 GCA_045596185.1 Acutalibacteraceae bacterium
ATAAAGGAACGGGCAAAGCCTTTTGACGTTGGTACTATCGGTCTGTTTGCAAGAAAGACTCGGTGTGCCAACTGCGGGTATGTGATGCGTTCATCGAAAAATCGGGGCAAGCATTATCTGCAATGCTCCAACCGTCACGTGGCGAAGGATGCCTGCATTGGCTCCTTTATCTCGGTTGACAAATTAGAGCAGATGGTCATTGACGAGCTGAACAGACTTTCCGAACAGTATCTGAACAAGGACGATTTGGAAAGAAAAATTGAGTTCTGCAACAACTTACAGGCGCAGAAAGACAGTATCCTTAAAAACATCGCCACCTATGAAAAGCGTGCCCAGGAACTGTCTAAAGGTATTCGGGAACTGTACATGGATAAGGTCAAAGGACTCATCAGCGGTGCAGATTACACAGAGATGTCTAAGGACTTTATCGCTGACCGTGACCGCCTTGAAAAACTCATTTCGGACGGGCGTAAGCAGATCGAAGAAATCGAGGTAAAAATTGAAGTCGGCGACAACCGCAGAGAGATCATCGAGCGTTACACAAACCTCAAACACCTCACCAGAGAGATGGTGGAAATCCTCATTGACTACATTTCCGTAGGCAAGAGAATTCCCAAAACTAAGGATGTTCCCATCGAAATTCACTGGAATTTTTGAAGGTTGTCTTTACAAAGACGTACCTACAAAAACCTTGCGCCAACGAAAAAACCAGTGTTTTCAAGGGCTTTTCGCACCGTGTTCTTCTTATGAGTTCGCAGCAGAGCAAAAGGCACGGGTTACCTACGACAACCTGATCCGACTTATAGATGACCCCGATATACTTGAACCTCTGCGTTTCCTGCGCGAACGCGAGATAGTTCACTATCAGCGCTTTGGCGAAGCACTTCGCCGCACCACCGACAGGCTTGATAGCAAAAACTTCTACGCCTGCAATCCCAGTTTTGATAAAAAATGCGGAAAATAAATTAAATCAACCTAAACCAAAAGGGGCTGTTTTCACAGCCCCTTCTTTGAGATGATCAAATTTATTTTACAAGTTTAGAAACCACAGGTATTTTTCTTAAAATAAAGCAAAGTATCAAACAAACTATCAATACAAAAATTACAAAAACCACATTAAATGAGAAATTTGTTAAAAATTCATATTTGACTAAATACGGTTTGAAAAGTCTGATGATAATATAATGTATAAAATAAATTCCTAAAGTGTTACTCGATATTGTTCTTACCAATCGAGCATCCTTTTTCCAATTTAAGCATAAAGCATATATGAATATTACGTTAAAGAAGGTAAATATAGTATCATACCCATTCCATACTACATCCCATACGGCACCTCTAGTTTTAGAATATAAAATTCCCAATACCCATAATCCTATGCATCCAAACAACATTCCCAAAATAGAAATAATGTTTCTTTTTTTGGCAGGTATCGCCTCAATTTTATCTTTGAAGTGATGTATTATTCCTCCCGTACAAAAATATACAAATGTATATCCAAACAACCCTCTGAACGGATTGAACATATTAAAGAAGTTAATACCTGATATTTCAAATGATTCTGCTGAAATGAAATTTATACCGATAGCACCGGCGTGATTTATCAGAGTGTTACCAAAGGTGAACAGAGCACTTATGGCGGTAAAATAATAGAACACTTTAATATTTGTATCGTATACATTTTTCAGTATGGGAAAGAAAACATATATGCATACCAGCGCACCCATATACCATAAATGATTTATCCACCCCTGTTCCCATCTCCACAAGTACCTGATAAAATCAATTAACGAAAAATATTCTTGCCTTATAACCTGAAGCAAAAGCAGTGTAATAACTCCCCATATTACGGTTATAAATACTAACTTTATCATTTTAAGTATATGTTTACGCAAATTGAAGTCTTTACCGAAAAGCAGATATCCATTTGCAAAGAAAAACAATGGTACACAAGCAGACAATATCGTTCTTATAAAATAGAGAAAATAATTCAAAACACTGTTTTCTGCCAAAAAATCATACCCATACAATGTGCTATGATACATCAACACAAGAAAAATAGCGATTGATTTCAATAAATCAATATAGGTCAATCTTTGTTTTTCCAATAATATCTCCTCCAAATCGAATTTATATAATAATATTTTATCATATTCAACAAATAAAGTAAACTGTTTTCAACAAGACTTTTGCTAAAACAAAAAATCGTAAAACCGGTATTAAATTATATCTTAGATGCAAAGTGAGATTACTAACGGTCTTTTTGGAAAATACAATTCCTTAACTCAAAAGGGTGTCGCTCTTTTTGTTTTTCTTGAACTTGATACAAATTGTTGATATAATGTTTGTGGAGAGGATTTGTGATATGAAAGAATTTGTGATAGAAAAAAACGATGCCGGTCAAAGGCTTGATAAATTCCTTACCAAGGTCTGCCCCACCCTGCCGACAACGCTTATGTATAAATTCATACGCACCAAGCATATAAAGGTAAACCGAAAACGTGCGCAAAACAATATGCGACTTGAAATAGGTGATGTTGTAAGCGCATATATTAACGATGAATTTTTTGCGGCTGCACAACCAAAATATGATTTTTTAAGTGCGCCCACTAAACTGACGGTAGTATACGAAGATGAAAACATACTGCTCGTTGATAAAAAACAGGGTTTGCTTGTCCACCCCGACGAGAACGAATACCGCGACACCCTGATAGGCAGAATACAGCATTATCTTTACGATAAGGGCGAATACGACCCCACCGAAGAGAACAGTTTCAAACCCTCCCTTGCAAACCGCATAGACCGCAACACTGCCGGTATTGTTATTGCGGCAAAAAATGCCGAGGCTTTGCGGATTCTATGCCAAAAAATAAAGGACCGCGAACTTGATAAGCGGTATCTTGCCGTTGTACACGGCACCCCAAAACGCCGCGAGGCTACCCTTGAAGGACAACTCGAAAAAAACGAGGACAAAAACAAGGTATATATATCCAGGCATCGCTCTTGCGACAGCCGTTCTATCCGAACGCACTACCGTGTTATCGCAGAAAAAAACGGTCTTTCGTTATTAGAAATAGAACTGCTCACCGGACGGACACATCAGATTCGCGCACATATGGCATCTATCGGTCATCCGCTGCTGGGTGATGGCAAGTACGGTAAACTTGCTGCAGATAAAAAACTTGGATTTAATAAACAGGCATTATGCTCATATAAACTGACCTTTACATTTGATACCGATGCAGGTATTCTCAATTATCTTAACGGACAAAGTTTCGAAGTAGACCGTGTATGGTTTGCAGAGCAACTGTTCGGCGAAGGATATAAGAAAAAACTTCACTAAAAAAGACACGGTATTCCAAACGGAATACCGTGTCTTTTATTAATTTATTAATCTTCATTTTTGAAAAATGTTTTATAAATAATAAGTCCGATTGCGGTAAGCGGTAGAGCGGTTATAAAGCCGAACAGACAGAATGTGAAACGATGAAGATACGGGAACATAAGAAGTGCTATTGCGATACCGTAGGATACAAATTTTACAGAAAAAATCCCAAAAGCGCGTTTTTTATTACAGGTGTTCATAGCACGAAGAAGTTCGCGCAGCAAAAACATCTGACCTACGCCGAATAATGCTGAAATTATAAATGCGCCCATATACACTCTGCCTTTCATTTTAGTTATAGATATTTTATACCTTTAACGCAACAAAGTCAACACCTCAATTTCTTGAACCACTCACTTTATTTTTTTAAGTCTAAAACGCAATTAGCCTTTATATAAATAGTTTTTCGCCTTAAAAAAACAACCTTTCATTGACACAACACACTAAAATGTGGTATATTTAATGTAATCATTATTATGGAGGCAATAAAAATGAAAAAAATCGTTAAAGTATTAGCAATTGTTCTTGCCGCACTTATGGCACTCACACTTGCAGGTTGTGGCGAAAAGGACACTAGTTCAGACGCAGACGCTGCAAAGAAGTATGTTATCTATTCCGATAACGCATTCGCCCCCTTTGAGTTCCTCGATTCCGAGACTAATAAGTACATCGGCGTTGATATGGATCTTCTTGCTGCTATTGCAAAGGATCAGGGCTTTGAATATGAAATGCGCAACGAAGGTTTTAAGGCCGCTATGGGTGCAGTTCAGGCAGGTCAGGCAGATGCTATGATAGCAGGTATGTCTATCACCGATGAAAGAAAGGAAACATTTGATTTTTCCGAAGGATATTTTGAGGACGGTTCTATCCTTGTTGTTGCTAAAGACAGCAAGATCGCTTCTCCCGAAGATCTGCGCGGAAAGAATATTGCGGCCAAGACCGGTACCACCAGCACCCTGTATGCAGAAAGCATCAAAGACGAGTATGGTTTCACCATTACCTACTATAAAGATTCTCCCACAATGTATCAGGCTGTTATCACCGGCACCGCAGTTGCCTGCTTTGAGGACTTCTCGGTTATCGGTTGGGCAATCAAGAATGACAATGTTGCTCTTAAGACCGTTGGAGAGGTTATAAATCCCAGTTACTACGGTTTTGCAGTTCAGAAGGGTAAACATCCCGAACTTATTGAGATGTTCGACAAGGGCCTTAAGAACATAAAAGACAGCGGCGAGTATGAAAAAATTCTTGCCAAATACGGATACTGATAAAAGTTTTACAAAAAAATAAATTTGCAGCGGCACCCTTCACCTGAGTGGAGGGCCGCTGTTTTGATGAGAGTGAAAAAATTTGGATTTTACTAGAGTATTTGAACAAGCGATGCCGATGTTGCTGGACGGTCTTAAAGTCACCGTTATTGTTTCGGTTCTGGCAATACTGATCGGCCTGGTTATAGGTCTTATCGTCTGCTTTATGGGCAGATCCAAAAATATAATTCTGCGTGGAATTTCCTTTGTTTATGTGTGGTGTATTCGCGGAACGCCTATGATAGTTCAGGCAATACTGGTGTTTTTTGCGTTTCCGCAGGTTATCCAGATGTTTGCGCCGGACTTTACAATAGATATTTTTACTGCCAGTTTGATAACCCTTTCATTTAATGCCGGTGCCTATATGTCGGAAATCTTCCGCGGCGGTATTTCGGCTGTAAGCAACGGACAGATAGAAGCATCAAGAAGTCTTGGTATCAGTCAGTCGCGCACCATGCTTAAAATCGTTCTTCCGCAGGCATTCAAAATAAGTATACCCTCGCTGGTAAATCAGTTTATCATAACCATAAAGGATTCTTCCATCCTTTCGGTAATAGGCCTTTCGGATCTTGTTAATCAGGCCGATGTCTATATTGGCGCCACCTATGATTACTTCCCTACATATATCACGGTTGCCGCCTTTTATCTGATCATCCTTTCAATACTTATGATAGTTTCAAAAATTTTAGAAAAGAAGTTGAGTTATGACAAATAAGGTTAAGGTAACGGGACTTTACAAAAACTTTGGTGACCTTGAAGTAATAAAGGGCATAGATCTTGAAATTAGCGAGGGCGAGGTCGTTTGTCTTATCGGTCCTTCCGGTTCGGGAAAATCAACCATTCTGCGTTGTCTTAACCGTCTTGAAGAGTCCAGTGCAGGTACTATCGAGGTTGACGGTTTTGAAATTTCCAACAAGAAGATCAACATAAACAAGGTTCGCGAAAACATTGGTATGGTATTCCAACAGTTCAATCTGTTCTCACACAAAACCGTTAAGCAGAACATTATGTTTGCACCCGTTGAACTTAAAAAGATGACGGTTCATCAGGCAGAAGAAAAAGCCTTGCAGTTGTTGCAAAGGGTCGGTCTTTCAGATAAGGCAGATGCCTATCCGCATCAACTTTCGGGTGGTCAGCAACAGCGTGTGGCGATTGCCCGTGCGCTTGCAATGAACCCCGATATTATGCTGTTCGATGAACCCACCAGTGCGCTTGACCCCGAAATGGTCGGTGAAGTTCTACAGGTTATGAAAGAACTGGCGCAGGAAGGTATGACGATGGTTGTAGTAACGCACGAAATGGGATTTGCCCGTGATGTTGCCGACCGCGTAATATTTATGTCAGACGGTGTTATCGTGGAGGAAGGAACACCAGAAGAAATATTCACAAATCCGAAGAATCCGCGTACAAAAGAGTTTTTAAGTTGCGTTTTATAGGTAACAAAAGGTGGTACAAGCAAACGCTTGTACCACCTTTTTACTTTTACATATTAAGAAAACTTTTGAATGCATTTATGTATTCGGTTGCCGTTTCGGCGTTGTCGGCTTCGGCAAAGATGCGAAGCAACGGTTCTGTACCCGAAAAACGGCAGATAACAAAACTGTCGTCCCCGAAATACACCTTACAGCCGTCCTCGTAGTTCACGCGTACCACCTGCTTTGAAAACTCTGGAAGTTTCTTTTCTACCATAAGTATGTTTTCTACCACCGACTTATATTCGGGAGCAAAGCGAAGATTATCCTCTACAAGTTCAAAATGACCAAACTGTGCCTCAAGTTCATCCATCAGTTCCGAAGGACTTTTGCCGATAACACTTACCATTTCGGCAAACAGTGAAGCGGCATATACCGAATCCTTGCCGTGAATATGGCCTTTAACGGTAAGACCGCCCGAAGATTCGCCGCCTAAAACAGCATCTACCTCGTCTATTTTAGAAGAAATGTGCTTAAAGCCTACGGGAACCTCGTAACATTTTTCGCCAAAACTTTCTGCTATTCGGTCAAGCATATGGGTAGTAGCAAGATTGCGAACCACCGGACCGTGCCAACCTTTATACTTAAC
This sequence comes from Acutalibacteraceae bacterium, assembly GCA_045596185.1. Classification (GTDB taxonomy): domain Bacteria; phylum Bacillota; class Clostridia; order Oscillospirales; family Acutalibacteraceae; genus UBA737. The sequence goes on from JAZOBW010000223.1 coordinate 6,754, forward strand.
AAGATAATAATACAGCATACAAAGTATTTCGTTTGCATCTATGTATCTGCCGTTTTTATCAATGATACCAAGCCGGTCGCCGTCGCCATCCATCGCTATGCCGAGGTCGTATCCACCCTTAACAACGCTATCCTGCAACATAGAAAGACTGTTTTTATTGGGTGCCGGCATAAGTCCGCCGAAATAGGCATCCTTGTTTGCGTTCATTGTATCGATAGTGCAACGCGCAGTGTAGAATATTACAAGCAGCGGATAAGCCCCCGAACCGTGCATGGAATCAAACAAAACGCGCAGTCCACGGTTTCTGAGCGCTTCCATATCAAGCAGACCGATAATATCATCAAGAAATTTATTGAATGGATTTTTTATGAACTCTACAAAACCCGATTCTACCGCCTTTTCGAAAGGAACATATTCGGGTGTGGTTGCCGCAATAAGTTTTTCAAGACGCTGTGTGGTTTCAATAGGGGCATCCCTGCCCTCCTCTACAATGAGTTTGATACCGTTATAGTTTGCAGGGTTATGCGATGCGGTAATTTCGATACCGAAATAAAGTTTTTTATCCTTTACGGTATGCATTATAAGCGGAGTGGGTGCACTGCGATTAAGCAGCCATACATTTATACCACCTGCCGCAAGAACCTCTGTTACCCACATAGCCGCATTTTCGGAAAGAAAACGGCGGTCGTAACCGATAATAACCGGACGGTCCGTTTTATTTTCCTCACGCATAAGCGCAAGTATTCCCGAAGCAACCGCACGGACATTATCACAGATAAAATCCTCGCCTATTACGGCGCGCCAGCCACCGGTACCAAATTTTATCATATAATCATTCCT
>JAZOBW010000224.1:0-6024 GCA_045596185.1 Acutalibacteraceae bacterium
GGCGGTTATATGGAGATGGAAACAAGCCAGATAAAGGGCATTGATTCTACCGACCGTATAACCAGAGCCACAGTTGAAGACGGCGCAACACTTATCGTGCGCGAAAAGATAATGACCCACGGTACACAGCACGCCACTACCGACTTTTCGGTTGACTTAAACGGTGTGGATTCAAGCGCCAATGTTGTCTCCCGTTCGGTTGCCAAGGGCGAATCCTACCAACTTTTCAAGTCCAATATAAACGGCAATAACCGCTGTATGGGGCACACCGAATGTGACGCCATAATAATGGATAACGCACACGTTGATGCTGTGCCGCAACTTGGTGCAAACAATGTTGATGCCTCGCTTATACACGAGGCCGCCATCGGTAAGATAGCCGGTGAACAGTTGATAAAACTTATGACACTCGGTCTTACCGAGGAGGAAGCCGAGCAGGAGATAATCAACGGCTTTTTGAAGTAATGAATGTTGATAAATTAAGTAAGATATGGTAAAATAATTAAAATCTGCAAAGGGGGAAACTGTCCTTGAAATCCGAAATGTTTATATCGGCAAGTATCGTCACCTATAACGATGGTACCAAGGCGGTTGCCGCCTGCCGTTCCATTATTCAAAATACAAAAAAATATCCGCTTAAACTTTATGTAATTGATAACGCATCTTCGGATGATACCGTTAAACTGCTTGAAGAAATTCAGGGCGTTACGGTTGTTAAAAATAATCGTAATGTCGGTTTCGGTGCAGCACATAACCGTGTGCTTGAAATGGAAATGGGAAAATATCATTTTGTGATAAACCCCGACATAGTAATTAAAAGGGATGTCCTTTCGGATCTTGCCGATTATTTTGAAGAAACCCCCGATGTGGTTATGGCTATGCCTAAGATATGTAATCCCGATGGCAGCGAACAAAAACTGCCCAAGGAGATGCCCACGGCAAAACGCCTGTTTCTGGGTCGGTTAGCCCCACTTTCAAAACGGTTCGCCGCTATAAGAAACGAATACATCTGGGCAGAAAAGCAGATAACAGAACCTGTAGATGTTAATTTTTGTACGGGATGTTTTTTCTGCATCCGCTCATCTGTAATGAAACAACTCGGCGGATTTGATGACCGTTATTTTATGTATATGGAGGATGTGGACCTCACCATTCGCGCCAAAGAACACGGAAGGGTAGTGATGAATCCTGCCGTTTCGGTTGTACATGAATGGAGTAGGGAAAGCGCAAAATCGCTTAGATGCCTCTTTATTCATATACGCTCGTCCATAAAATTTTTATATAAATGGAGGAAAAAATGACCACAACGATTATGATAACTGGATGTCACGGTCAATTGGGAAACGAACTGCAGTCGATAATTAAAAACGGTTTCAGCGAAATCGGAAAAATCCCCGAAGCCTTCGAGGATGCTGCTGTAATCCCCGTTGATATTGACAGCCTTGATATTACCAACACTGCAGAGGTTTTGAATTTTATAGATCAGAACCGTCCGGATATTATTATAAACTGTGCTGCAATGACCAATGTTGATGGATGCGAGACCGATTACGAGACCGCATTCAAGGTAAATGCACTGGGCGTTCGCAATCTTGCAATGGCGGCGAAGCGGATAAATGCAAAGTTTATCCATATCTCTACCGACTATGTTTTTGCAGGAAACGGCACCAGACCCTACATTGAATGGGATGTTATTGCACCGCAGAGTGCATACGGTGCATCTAAAGCGTTGGGCGAAAGGTATGCAATGGATTTTTGCGATAAGACCTTTGTAGTAAGAACTTCATGGCTTTACGGTTATGTGGGCAAGAATTTCGTAAAAACCGTTCGCCGTGTAATACGCAGTGCCGGTTCAATAACCGTTGTAAACGATCAGCGCGGCAATCCGACAAATGCAAACGATTTAGCACACCACCTTTTAAAACTTGCCGTTACCGAGGAATACGGAATATATCACTGTACCGGAAACGGCGAATGTTCTTGGTATGATTTTGCGGTAAAAATTGCCGAATATTCTTCAATGGGAGATGTCGTTCGTCCCTGTTCAACCGAGGAATATAACGCCAAGTACAATGTGCCTACCAAAAGACCGGAGTATTCATCTCTGCGCAACCTTGCGCTTGAGTGTACCGTCGGCGATGAAATGCGAAACTGGCAGGATGCCTTAAAAGAATATATTTCAAAAGTGGAGGATTAACAAATATGAAAAACTATCTCGTTACCGGAGGAGCCGGATTTATCGGTTCAAACTTTGTAATCTATATGCTGGATAAGTATGATGATGTAAACATCATCAATGTTGACAAACTTACCTATGCAGGTAATCTTGAAAATCTCAAGAGTGTTGAAAACAATCCCAGATACACCTTTATTCAGGCTGACATCTGTGATCGCGAGGCAATCAGTGCAATTTTCGAAAAGTATGATATCGATTATGTTGTAAACTTTGCGGCAGAAAGCCATGTTGACCGCAGTATAACTAACCCCGAAATATTTGTTAAGACAAATGTTGAAGGCACTGTAAATATGCTTCAGTGTGCCAAGGTTGCATGGCAGATAGGTGATGACCTTTATAAAGAGGGCGTTAAGTATCTGCAGGTTTCAACCGACGAGGTATACGGTTCTCTCGGCGAAGAGGGCTACTTTATGGAGACCACCCCGCTTGACCCTCATTCTCCCTATTCCTCCTCAAAAGCATCTGCCGATTTCTTTGTAAAGGCATTCGGTGATACCTATAAATTCCCGATAAACATAACCCGTTGTTCCAATAACTACGGTCCCTATCAGTTCCCCGAAAAACTGATACCACTTATTATGAACAATACTCTCCAGCATAAAGACCTCCCTGTTTACGGAGACGGTATGCAGATTCGCGACTGGCTGTATGTTGAAGACCACTGCAAGGCCATCGATATGGTAATCAGAAACGGCAGACTGGGCGAGGTTTATAACGTTGGCGGTCATAACGAGCGCCCCAATATATTCATCGTAAAGTCAATAATCGAATATATTAAGGAAAATGTCGATGAGACTGTCGGTGAACATATGATCAAACACGTAACCGACCGCAAGGGACACGACCGCCGTTACGGCATTGATCCTCAAAAGATAAAGGACGAACTTGGTTGGTATCCCGAAACCTGCTTTGAAGTGGGCATCAAGAAGACCCTTAAGTGGTATCTTGAAAATCAGGATTGGGTAAAGAATGTAACTAGTGGTGCATATCAGAACTATTATGAAAAAATGTACAGCGGAAAGAAGGAAATCTGATGGGTAAGTTTAATTTCATTAAAACCTCTATTGAAGGTGTAATGATAGTTGAGCCTACCGCTTACGGCGATAACCGCGGATATTTTATGGAGACCTACCAGCGCGAGGACTTTATAAAGGGCGGCATCGATGTGGAGTTTGTTCAGGATAACCAGTCTATGTCGGTAAAAGGCGTACTGCGCGGACTTCATTTCCAGATAAAGCACAGCCAGTCAAAACTCGTTCGCTGTATTAAGGGTGAGGTATTTGATGTTGCAGTCGATCTGCGCGAAGGTAGTCCCACCTACGGCAAGTGGGAGGGTGTTCTCCTTTCGGCGGAAAATAAGCGTCAGTTCTTTATTCCGAAGGGCTTTGCGCATGGTTTTCTGGTGCTTTCGGACGAGGCGGAGTTTGTTTATAAGGTAGACGACTATTATCATCCCAACGATGAGGGTGGTCTTATGTGGAACGATCCCGATATCGGTGTGGAGTGGCCTATTCCCGAAGGTATGGAACTGAAACTTTCGGATAAGGATAAGATTCATCCGCCTTTCAGTCAACTGAAAAAATAAATAATTTGGAAAAAATAAAACCTCCTTTTCAGACAAACAATAGTACTGAAAGGGAGGTTTTTAATATGAATAATCATTCAACGATGTCTTTTATGAAAGGCCTTGGTGCAGGAATGGTCGCAGGTGCCACAGCCGTAGTGGTGGGCAAGGTTATGATGAACGATAAGCATAATGTTGCCAAAGGCTCGTCCAAAGTGGTAAAGGCAGTGGGCGAACTTGTAGACGGTGTACAGACAATTTTCCGCTGAAAAGCGGTAATATTCAAATACAGCGGTCGTTTTTCTGACCGCTGTATTTATTTTATAACAGTATCTTCATTTTTTCGGGGAAGGTGCGATAGTCGTCTATTTCGATAAAATTAAAATCTGCAAGATATACCGATTCGTCGTTTCCTCCCTGCCCGTAATCATCACCCACATATACCACTTCACTGTGAGCGATACCGTGCTCGGCACAGTATTGTGACAGCGCATACGCCTTATTATATGGTGCAGGTGCCATATCAAACGATGATGAACCGCCCACAAAAACCGTAAAATCGGGGAATAAGGATTTTACATCATCATAAATTTTTCTGCGCTTTGAGCGGTCGGGATCAAATGCCAGTTTATCGGCTATATCCGCCTTGGTGCCCAGAATCGGGAATGTTACACAGCCCGACGGATGAAACTCTGTATTATCGCCTTTGAAATTAGTAAAACCGTATTTTTTGCGTAAAGCGGTTATGCGGTTTTCCACGCTTTCACGGTTACAGGGTATCACTTCATCCGTTATGATTTTGATGTTTTTGGTATCGGGATAGTATTTTGCATATTGCATACCGTAGTTTCCGATAATATCTATAGGAAAGCGTCCCATCTGTTCAAATATTCGGGTGCATATTCCGGCACCTGCCATAAGAAGTTTGTATTTTTTTGAAAGCAGTTCCAGCGTTATGCGGTTTTCTTCGCTTAATGGTGATTTGTGCTGGGTTAAAGTGCCGTCAAGATCAAACGCTATAAGTTTTATCGCGTTTTTATCAATCATTTTCAATCATTCCTCTTAGTCGCAATAGGGTTACACGCGCCCGCATAAAGGGAGAATATTTGATGCAGTCGGCGAATAGTTTTTCGCTTTTGCCTATTTCCTCAAGCGTAGTTTTGCAACCTGCTTTTTTCATAGCGGCAAGGCACTCTTCGTAGGAAGGAACGCTGTGAATGATGTCGCGTATCTCGTCCCATTTGTTGGTAATGTCGTCGGGGTCAATGGAATCGGTTACGGTGGTTGGGGTGTTCAGTTTGCGAACATCGTCGGCCATTTCGGCATAGTATTCGTAAACCTCGTCCCAATCAACATCTTCCTTGTGTGCTACAACATTTGTCATATCAGCTATGGAATTGTAAAATTTAAGCATGGCCAGTGTGCAAACACCGATATCTTCACCGTGGAAGTTAGGGATTATTCCATCACGCAGTTCAACACACTCCATAAGATGTGCAATAATGTGTTCGCTGCCCGATGCCGGACGTGAGGTCTGCATAAAACTCATACCTATGCCAGTTTTAAGAAGTGCTTCAAATAAAAGCCCTGCTGTTTCTTCGTCTTCGGCACAAACACGGTCGGCCATATTCATAAGGGTGTCAACGGCATCTCTTGTAAGGCCTGCAACACGGTCGCAGTATATCTCGCCTGTAAGGATATTGGATATCTTCCAATCAATAAGGCCGATGTATTTGGCTACCATATCACCGAAACCTGCCGATTTAAGATGTGTCGGTGCGGCGGCTAGAATTTTGGTGTCTCCAATGATAACTTCGGGGCTTTTGGCAGGGTAACTTGCCTTGAAACCGTTGTCAACCAGAGGTGAACTGTAGGAGGCAAATCCGTCCATTGAAGGAGCAGTACCGAATATGCACAGCGGTTTATCCTGATATGCGGCGGCGGTGCGGCAAGGGTCATTGATGGAGCCGGTACCTACCGAAAGAATGGAGATATCTTTGCCCTTTACCAGTTCTTCGATCTCCCTCACATGGGACATTTCGGCAACACGCAGATCGTCGTAAATTTTATATTCAATATCGAAATCAGAAAGACTTTCAATTATACCGTCTGCCGCAGCAAGGGTGTTCTTGTCTGCAACAAGCAGAACCTTTTTCGGGAAACCGTTTTCTTTCAGAATAAAGTCGGATCGTAGCCATGTCGTTCTGTGAGCCAAGGAGTTGGC
>JAZOBW010000225.1:0-2167 GCA_045596185.1 Acutalibacteraceae bacterium
GTTATTACCTATGTAGATAGCCTCTATCGGCAATGTGGAGATTTTAAGTCCCATCTTTGCCGCATAGTACAGAACATTCATTTCATAGTCATAATTGTTCTTTTCAACATTTATTAACCAATCAATATTGCTTTTTGAAAAGCCTCTCAGTCCCGACTGATTATCGGATAAATACCTGTTTGTAAGAAGTGCATACACAAATCGGGATAAATTGTTTCCTATCTTTGAGCGCAGCGGAATTTTGTTCTTTCGCTGTCTTACGGTAAGTACAAATTTATCACCGTTGTGCAACTTTTTGCGAACCCGTATAACATCTTCAATTTTGTGCTGTCCGTCTGCATCGCAGGTTATAAAATTTTCGCAATCCGAAAGATTGTCGCGAATAAACCGCATACCTGCTTTCAGTGCCGCACCCTTGCCGCAGTTCTTTTCAAGCGTTACTATATTCGCTTTGTCTTTAACGGCAGAGAAAATATCCGCATATTTTTCTCCGCTGCCGTCATCAACGATAACTACCGAAAAGTTTTCTTTTACAAGACCGTCGGTAAGTTTTATAAGTTCGTTATCCGGTTCATACGCCGGAATCAAAACAACATCCACCAAAAAACCCCCAGATGTTTATTTATTTAATACTTTTAATTAAAAAATTATTGATTTGTTTCATCACTTCATCGTTTGCGGTGCCGTCATCGTCGAAAAGAATGTCGGTATGTCCGTTATTATCGGGCGATGAGCGTATAATATATTCTACATTTTTCGAAGTGATATCATCCTTGTGTGAAACAATAGAGTATCGGTTTATCGGAACCGAAGTATCGTTTTCACCGTGAATAATCAGAACCGGCACATCGCTATGTGATATAGCATCATCTGCACTGGCATTAAGTGTTTCGGTGCCAAATAGCATCGCCTGATATAGCCATAAAAAGCCATAGTTGCCGTAAGCAAGCGGCCCTACATATTCTGCGGCAGAGCCGATAACACCTTCCATAGCACTGTTTATACCGCTTATTGAAACCGCTGCGGCAATATCATAATCGTATTCAAGTGCACAACAAGCCGCATAACCGCCTCTGCTGTGACCTAGCAGTACAATATCATTATAACCGAAGCGGTTGTTTTTTTCAACATATTCAATCGTACTTTTTATATCATGCAGTTCCTGCGGAAATCCCACAGTGGAATTTCCTTCAGAGGAGCAGGAACCGGTGGTATTAAAAGCAAATACCGACCATCCGTATTCTAAAAGACTTTTTATCTGCCATAAATAATTATCTGCACAGGCGTTAAATCCGGGCGCAATAATTATAAGTGTATTGTTCGACAGCGCATCCGAAGCGCGGTAGAGATAACCCGAAAGAGCATTTTTGCCCGATGGATATTTTTTTTCTTCTCTTTGTTCAACGATTGCCGACAGTGGTTCCGGCGGTTCGTTCATTTCACATTCATAGCGGACGAAGATGCTGTCGTAAACAATTTTTGTGACAGCCATAGAAACAGTACAAAAAATTAAAATAACGGCAATAATTATAATCAGTATCCTTTTGGAAGTGAATTTCTTTTCAGATACCATTATTATCGCCGCCCTTTCTTATATTTAATCAAAGGAGATTCAAAATGCGTTTTATTCCCGATTACAAACTGAATATCATAGGAGAAGAGGATTTTTCCACGGCTATTACAAAAATAACCGAAACATTGGAAAAGTTTATGCAGAAGGGAAGTTTTACCACCTTCGACGGCAGAGAAATGTATTATGAATACTTTCTTGCCGAAAACAGCCGCGCATCGGTAGTTATCGTTCACGGTCTGAGTGAATTCACAAAAAAATACTACGAGATGACATACTATTTTTTGAATCAAGGATACAATGTGTTTATCTTTGACCTACGCTGTCACGGCTTGTCCTGCCGATTGACCAACAGAATAGATTATCTTCATGTCGATAAATTCAATGATTATGTTAAAGACCTGTCGGTATTCATCGATAAAATAGTTCTGCCTGCCGATAATAAACCGCTTTATCTCTATTCACACTCTATGGGCGGTGCAATTTCGGCACTTTACATCGCAGATAATAGCGATAAAATCGAAAAGGCAGTTTTAACAGCACCGCTTTTCGATCCCGTTGTAGGTGATGTTTCACCGTGGTTGGCACGTGCAAGTG
>JAZOBW010000226.1:0-1527 GCA_045596185.1 Acutalibacteraceae bacterium
CTATCGCCCTTGCAGCAATGATGGAACACATTGGTGATATTGCCGCTATCAGCGCAACAACAGGCGAAAACTATATTGAAGACCCGGGTCTCCACAGAACTCTGCTTGGTGACGGCCTTGCAACAAGTTTTGCAGGTTTTATCGGCGGTCCTGCAAATACAACATACGGTGAAAACACAGGTGTTCTTGCTTTGACAAAAGTTTATGACCCTGCTATCATCCGTCTCGCTGCTGTGATTGCTATCATCCTTTCCTTTGTTCCAAAATTTGACGCAATGGTTAACAGCATTCCTGCTGCAATCATCGGCGGCATCTCTCTTATCCTTTACGGTATGATTTCTGCTGTTGGTGTAAGAAATATTGTTGAAAACAAAATTGACTTTACACAGAGCCGCAACCTGATTATTGCCGCTGTTATACTTGTTTCCGCACTTGGCTTTAACAGCACAGGCGGCATCACATTTACAGTTGCAGGCGCAACAGTTACACTTTCCGGTCTTGCAATTGCTGCAATCCTTGGTATTGTTCTCAATGCAATTTTGCCTGGCAACGACTACGAATTTGGCAAACAGCCGGAATAATCTGCTGTTAACGCTAATAAAGCCTTGAAGAAACCAATCTTCAAGGCTTTTGTTTTGGCGCATTTATGCGTGGAAATAAACCCCCAGTTATACTGGGGGAAGATAAAAACTTTAGTAAAAGAAAACCTCCTTGTTGTAAAATAGTAGTGGTTTGGTGACCGCATTACTAAAACAACAAGGAGGTTTTAAACAAGTGAAGAACGAAATAAGAAGTACCGCACATTCAAAATATCGCTGTGAATATCATATAGTATTTGCACCGAAATACAGAAGACAAATAATATACGGACAAATCAAAAAGGATATAGGAGAAATATTGAGAAAATTGTGCGAGCAAAAAGATGTGGAAATAATATAGGCAGAAGCGTGCCCAGACCACATCCATATGCTGGTAAGTATTCCGCCGCATTTAAGTATAGCACAGTTTATGGGATATCTCAAAGGGAAAAGCAGTTTGATGATATTCGACAGGCACGCGAATTTAAAATATAAATATGGGCAAAGAAGTTTTTGGTGCAGAGGATATTTTGTAGATACAGTAGGTAAGAATGAAACAGCGATAAGAAACTACATAAGAAACCAACTGGAAGAAGATTATACAAAAGACCAAATGACACTCAAAGAATACACCGACCCGTTCACGGGTAGCAAGAATAAGTAGGCAAAAAAAAGATAGCCGCTTTAGCGGCTGCCTGAGATGGTAATGCGGTGTCGAACCTTCAGAGTCCCTTTTAGGGACTAAGTCCGTATTATCCCCTTTTAGGGGTAGTGCAAACCACCAGTTCTACTGGTGGTTTTGATTATCATTAAAAGTCTGACTTTTACAATTTGTTTATAATTTGTTTTTATTGAAATATAGTTTCTATTAAAGTATAATTATATTCAATAAATAATTCACTATAAGGAGCATAATTATGGAAAAAACACTGTTTGGCAAAGACAAATA
>JAZOBW010000227.1:0-5208 GCA_045596185.1 Acutalibacteraceae bacterium
TGTAGACTGCAACTTAAAAGGTCTTTCTTTCAGAAGTTATGGCGATTATCTATTGCTGGGAGGCGGCGGCCATCGCACGGGTAAAAAAGGCGGCAATTGGCAAGAATTAGAGAAATTTGCCCGAAAGTATTACCCCGAAGCCAAAGCAGAATACCGATGGGCAACGCAGGATTGTATGACGCTTGACAGTCTGCCCTATATAGGTAAGTATTCTAAAAATACTACCGATCTTTTTGTCGCTACAGGATACAACAAATGGGGATTTACAACGGCGATGGCCGCAGCGAAAATTCTGTGCGATATGGTGCAGGGAAAACAAAATGAATACGAAAAACTTTTCTCGCCGTCACGCAGTATTTTGCATCCGCAACTTGCTGTAAACGGTGCAGAAACATTTTTTAATCTTATAACACCTACAACGCCGCGCTGTCCGCATTTAGGATGTGCGCTTAAATATAATAAGCACGAACATTCCTGGGACTGTCCGTGCCACGGTTCACGCTTCGCAGAAAACGGCAAACTTATAGATAATCCTGCAACCGATGATAAAATCTTTTGATAAAGCCACGCCGAAAGCGATATGCTTCCGGCGTGAATTTATTGTGATATTTTGTTCTGATTTCGCAGTTCTTCAGGGGATTTTCCGAACACCCTTTTTACTGCAAGATAAAATCCTGCATATGATTCATACCCCACCTTTTCAGCAATCTGAGAAAAAGGCATATCGGTTTTATTTATCATAAGCAATGCCGCTTCCATTCTTCTTTTCAAAATCATAGTCTGATAACTTTCGCCGAAAAGGCCTGCTGTAATACGGTCTATCTGACGACGGCTCAGGTTGAGTTGCTGACAAAGTTCATCCAAAGAGTCGGTATGCGAATAGCAGTTATTGATATAATTTTCAATTATCAGGCGGCGTTGGTCATCGCTCTGAATATATCCAGACAACAGTTTATCGGTTGGCACGGTTCTGGGTGTTGTGATGTGCTCGGAAATATGTATAAAAAGCATTGATAATAAAATTTTTTGCTTATGCACAAAAAAATCATTATCGTAAAGTGTCATCAAAGACTTAAGGCAGAATTCTGCGTTTTCGCTACGAAAAATGAACGGTTTTTTTACGGTTGCAAACAAAGCGGTATAGTGTTTGTATTCCGAAAAATTTGAAGTGACACCTTCATTTTTCAAAAAGGAAAGTTCCAACACAAGCCGACGGTTTTCAGCGTTTGAAGAAGTATGTGGGAATTCGGGAGGTATAAGCATAATATCCCCCGTTTTAAGGGTGTACTTTTCCTCTGCTATTATATTGCAGTTTCCTGCAGTGACATAATGAAGTTCAAAATTTGTATGGGAGTGTAGATAAGAATCTATATTTTCAAAATCCTTTACCTCGCGCAGAGGAAAATTACCCGAAAATACCGCTTCCATATCACCAATATTCAAAGAAATATACTGACGTTGCACCCTAGTCTCCATTTTTTCACCCCGTTAACATTAATTTTTAAGACATTTTCATTATATATTTTAGTATGCCATACTTATATTTGTTTGTCAAACATATATTTTTGCCGGTTTTAGATTAAATATTTAGACATATATTCTGATACTGGTCCTTTTCGATAATTTACAAAATATACGGTTTGTGATAGTATAACCAAAGAGTCCTGAATCGGATTCACAATTTAATCAATCGGCTAACACCGAGATGGGAGAAATTAAAATGAGCAACAACATTTTATTTGAAGGTATTTACAGCGCAACATTCTCTATTTACGATGAGAATATGAATGTTAAAAAGAAGAGCATTGAAAAACTTATCGATTACAATGTAAAAAACGGTGTAAACGGTTTCTATGTTGGCGGTAATACCGGTGAGTGCACAGTCCTTCCCAACAAGACCAGAAAACAGATGCTTGAAGCGGTCAAAGAAAACATTCCCGAAGGTTCAAAACTTATGGCACACGTTGGTGCAGGACATCTGGACGATGTTGAGGATCTTATTCAGCACTCCAATGCTGTAGGAGTTGACGCTATCGCCTCCCTGCCTCCCTCTCTTACCTCTTATTACGGCGCCGAAGAAATCGTAGAATACTACAAACATATTGCTAAACTTTCAAACAGCCCTGTTCTTGCCTATGTAACACCCGTTCTGAACTGTGACCTTGTATGGTTTGCAAATCAGATTATGGCTATCGATAATGTTGTGGGTCTTAAAGTATCTATTCCCAACTACTATGCATTTGAGCAACTCAAGACCGTTAACAATGGTAATATAAATATCCTTAACGGACCCGACGAGTGCCTTATGAGCGGTCTTGCAATGGGCGCCGACGGTGCGGTAGGCACCACCTACAACCTTATGCCTGCAACTGCTGTTGGTATATATAACAACTTCAAAGCAGGAAATATTAAGGAAGCACTTGCAGGTCAGCACCAACTTAACAAACTTGTAAAAGCGGTTCTCGGTAACAATCTTGCCACCTGGAAATCTGTTCTTTCTGTTTTAGACATTGATCCCGGTTATACCGTTGCCCCTGCAATTATGCCCTCTGAAGAGAAGGTTGCCGCTATTCTTAAAGAGTTGGAAGAAACCGGCTGTATAAAGGAAATGACAAAATGATTTACCGAGCATTACTTTATATGGTAATTGCCAATTCCTTTATAGGAATTATGTCCCAGTTAAGAAAATCATATCAAATAAGGCACGGAGCAGGGTTTATAACCACTCTGATGTTTTCGATGCTCATATCAGTTTTCGGTGCAATAGGCGGAATGTTAACCGGCACACATCTGGAATTCCAAGTCCTGTCCTTTACCCTTTCATTCTGCTACGCAATACTTACCACCGTTACCGCATCACTTTGTATCTGCGGTACCGCCTTTGGCAACATTTCCGTACTTATATTGTATGCTACACTGGGAAGTCTTGTAATACCGTCGGTGTATGGCATTATATCTCAACCGGATAAAAATACACTAAGTTGGATTAAAATAATCGGATACTTATTGGCGTTTTTCTGTCTGGTGCTGAATTTTCTCGATACAAAAAAAGCAAACAAGGAAAAATCCTCAAAACTTTTCAAACTGTTTTGTATGATAGTTTTCTTCACAAACGGTTCGGCACTTATTGTATATAACCTTGAAAACAGATTTTGCAGCGATTATCCATACTTCAGTTTTATAACCGAATATATGCTTATTTCAGCCATTATTTCTGCTGTGATAATCACCGTTGTTCTGCTGCTCAAAAAGGCACCTGTCAAAGAATCCGTGATTCCCGTTTTTAATGTAAAAACACTGATTATTGTAATTGGATACGCAGTGCTGTTTTTCATTGCAGAGTTTTTAGGAATAAAATGCGCAGGAATGATTCCGCTGATAATCCAGGCACCTATATCCTTCTGTATACCCATAGTTGTAACGGCAATTCTAGACTATATTCTATACCGTGAAAGATTAAACATAAAGAATGTATTTCAGATTATCGCCGCATTACTTTGCGCTACCTGTTTTATTTTCGGATAAATCAACTATCTTCTAATCCTCCCTTAAGGGAGGATTTTTGCCGCTTACTGCGGTATTTTGGCCGAACGCTTAAAACAATTTGAAATCATCGCACTGAAACCCTTTTTACGTCAATTACTGAACAACTGAATATATCCCTGCAAACATTGCAAAAATATTTACATTATTTAATTGAAAAAAGTAAAAGTTTATGGTAATATATATGTAACATAATATTGGAGATGATTATTTTGGCACTTAAATTAAGAGTAAAATGTCCTACCTGCGGCGAAGTATTAAATATTACCCCCGGTAATGAAGTTTGCAATAAATGTAAACAAAGTATTCCCGTTTCACCGGAAGGTTGTGTATATCTTTACCGTCAAGGTTCGCCCTATGGAATAGCCGGCGGTTTTGGCATATACATAAACGGTGAACCAATCGGTCATATTGCTAACAAAGAAACGCTGTGTTTTCCCCTTCCCTATGGCACCTATAGTTTCCACTGCGCTGTAGGTATGAGCAGAAAATGCCAGGATCTTCAGATAACACTTACTCCTGAAAATCGTCAGGCCTATGCCAAGGTTTATATCAAACCCGGTTTTTGGGCAAACTCCTTTGTTATCGAACCGATGGATCCCCAACTGTTAAATCTGTAAATACTTTTTTCGACCGTCCTTTTTATAAAGGGCGGTTTTTGTTGAAATTTAATATATTTTATGATAAAATATTTATGTATAAAACTCTGAATGGGAGGAAAATATGGAAAAACTAAAATACGGGTATAATGAAAAGCAATACAAAAAGTTCACTGCAAATGCGTGGCGGTATCTTCTTTTGTTTGCAGTACTGTACTGCACCCATTATTGTACGCGACTCAACTTTGTAAATGCTCAGGTTGAAATGACACAGTTTACCGAATCGCAAATAGGCATTATCACCAGCACCCTTTTCTGGACCTATGGTTTCGGCCATCTTATAAACGGACGCCTTGGTGAGGTTATCGGAATACATAAATTCATAACACTATCTGTAATCCTTTCGGTTATCACCAATATACTTATGGGATTTCAGAATTCTATAATCGTGATGGCCATTCTTTGGGGATTTAACGGATATTTCCAATCTATGGCGTGGTCTCCCGGAATTTCTTCGCTAACCGCTTGGTGGCCCGGTGATAAACGCGGTTTTGCTGCAGGCTTTGCTCACGCATTTTCGGGATTCGGTCAGGTTGTTGCCGCACTTATGGTGGCGCTTTCCTTCTATCTTTTGCCGAATTTAGGGTGGCGTGCTGCATTTTTCCTTCCTGCCGCACTTCCCGTTTTAATGCTTATACTTTACAAGGTATTTGCTAAACCCAATCCCAAATCGATTGGTCTTGAAGATTACAAAGAAGACGATGAGCAAAAGGCAAAACACGAAGAAGAAATGGCTACGCTCATTAAATCCAAAGGCAAATTCTACCCCTACATTCATCTTATCACCAATAAAACTTTCCTAATATGGATGTTTGTCGCTTTTGCAACCGGACTTGCAAGATACGGTCTCGTTACCTGGATACCCAAGTTTTTCAAAGATACCGCAGGTTTGTCAAGTATTGCAAGTTTATTAACCTCCACCATCCTTCCCATAGGTATGGGCATCGGCACCCTGACAGTTCCCTCCCTTACCGACAAGTTTTGTCCAAACAACCGCTTGTTTGCA
>JAZOBW010000228.1:0-2356 GCA_045596185.1 Acutalibacteraceae bacterium
TGCCTCCAGTGACATATATTTTATATAATTATAATAGACACAAACAAGAAAGTCAATGCTTGTGTTGACATAGAGAAATCCGGCTAATCTAACATTGAAAATTAAATTAGCTGAATTTTTGGTCGGAGTGACAGGGTTCGAACCTGCGGCATCGACATCCCAAATGTCGCGCGCTACCAACTGCGCCACACCCCGATAGAATATTAAGTTGTTAAAAACGTTTTGGCAACCCTCTTGCGGTGCCCGAAACTTTTTGCGGCTTGGAGCGCCTAAAAGTTTCGACCGCAGCGCTTCGTTGTGCTCGCTGAATCATCCACAGGATGCGCTCGCAACCTCACCCAAAACTAGTGCGCTTTGGGCTGCGCCACACCTCGATATAGATTATTTAGTTGCTTTATTTATAGATCTTCCAATCTTACTACCCAACAGATAACCAACCAATGGTAGAGCGGCCCACCAAATGCTTGAAACAAAATAGACCTGCAAAACAGCCGCTATAATGCACGCGATTAACGCACCTATAACACTACCGATACCCTCGCTTATGCTCATTATTAGTAACCTTCCAAGTTCAATAAGTACAGATGAAATTATATACTAAAATTTCGAAAAAGTCAACAGATTTTGTGACTTAAAGCGTAGATTTATATTTATTGATTTTTTAAGTGTAAGATTTCTCATAAAACAAAAGCAAGGCTGCATACAGATGTATGCAGCCTTTATAAAAATGGATTAGTTCTTTTTATTATCGGAGAAGTTGTTGTCGTTCTGATTATTTTTATTCTGATAGTTTTGTTTATCCTGATAATCCTGCTTGTTCTGATCGTTCTGATTCTTTTTGTTTTTGTTATCCATTAAAATCACCCCGCTTTCAACATTATTTTGCGCTTGAAGCGGGGTTTTATACTTATAAATTAAATAACAGTTTTGTGTTTGCCATGGTTAGTTCAAGAATCTTTTCGGCAGAAACACCACGGATATCGGCAATTTTTTGTGCCGTGAGCGGTATTAGACCGGAGTGGCAGGTTTTGCCGCGATACGGTTCGGGAGAAAGATAGGGCGAATCGGTTTCGATAAGCAATCTGTCGTCCGGTACAATCTGTGTAACAGACGGTAATTTTTTACAATTTTTGAATGTGATGACACCGCCGATTCCAATGTACATACCAATTTTTAGAATTTCCCTAGCCATTTCGGGACTACCGGAAAAGCAGTGAACTACGCCCTTCGGACGGTACTTTTTTAAGATTTCAAGCGTATCGGCGTGGGCCTCGCGGTCGTGAACAATTATCGGCAGATCAATTTCTTTAGCAAGAATGATCTGTTCTTCAAATACCTTGTGCTGTTCCTCAATATTATCCGTCTGCCAGTAATAATCCAGACCTATTTCACCGATGGCTACGCATTTTTGGTGTTTACTTAGAATGCGTATCTGTTCAATAGTAGTTTTGCTTTTAAGATTACCCGGATGGATACCTACGGCGGCATATACAAAGTCGTGTTTTTCAGCAATATCAAGTGCAGATTTTGAAGAATTTGCATCGCATCCGCAGGTGATAATGCCGCAAACGCCGCTTCGGGACATAGTACCCAGTAATTCGTCACGGCAATCGTCGAAGCGTTCATCGTCTAGGTGAGCGTGGCTGTCAAAAATAAGCGGTTTTGAAAGTTTACATTCTTCGGGGTATATAATCATCTTATTTTGCAACCCTTCGGAATATTGTCTGTAAAGATGACCTTTACATCGTCATCGGGACAATCGGCCGCCAAAATCATACCATTGGATTCGACACCGCAGAGTTTAGCAGGTTTAAGATTTGAAACTACAATAACCGTATGTCCGACAAGTTGGTCAGGGGTATACCAGTTAGCGATTCCTGATGCTACTATTCTGGGTGTTGAACTGCCATCATCAAGGGTAAGTTTCAAAAGTTTCTTCGCTTTCGGAATGGGTTCACAAGCAACTATCTGTGCTGTTGTGAGTTCAACCTTTGCAAAATCCTCAATTGATATTTGCTGTACGGTAACGGTGTTTTCGGCTTCTTTAGAGGCTTTTACTTGATTTTCTTCGGCGATTTCTTTCAATACTTTTTCGGTATCAATTCTTGCAAAAAGCGGAACAGCATCGCCTACATTATATTCCTTTACTGCACCAAATACAGTATCGGTATTATCGGTATTTAGTTGCGCGGCTATCTTTTTGGCACTATCAGGGATAATGGGGGCAAGAAGTGTGCCGATGACACGGATACACTCGAGCAGGTTATAAAGAACGGTAGAAAGACGGGGAAGGGATGTTTCTTCTTTTGCAAGAACCCATGGGGTAGTTTCGTCAATATACTTATTGCAACGCTTT
>JAZOBW010000229.1:0-28173 GCA_045596185.1 Acutalibacteraceae bacterium
TGAAGAAGAATACAAATCTCTTGATTCCGCTTGCACAAGTATTCGTGTCATTAAGTTCAAACTACCCAAAGCCCTAAGAATTATAAGTTCTTGGGGCTTGTTTTTTATTTTTCTCTTTATAATTTTACTCAAACCGAAAAAATAAGGTTCATCACCGTTTTTTACATAAATTTTACAGCGTGGCGATTACAGATTTTACACGCCGCGGGTACAATAATCTTATAAAAAAGTAAATGTAAAAGAGGTAGAAAAAGAATGACGATATTCGATGTACTTACGCTTATCGGCGGATTGTGTCTGTTTCTGTTCGGTATGAATGTTATGGGTGATGGGCTTGAAAGAAGTGCCGGAAATGGTCTTAAAACATTGCTTTCAAGGCTTACCAACAGTAAAATCAAAGGTTTTTTAACCGGTCTTGGCGTTACCGCCGTTATACAAAGTTCCTCTGCCACAACGGTTATGGTGGTGGGATTTGTAAATTCCAAGATAATGACGTTGAAACAATCCATCGGTGTAATTATGGGTGCAAATATAGGAACCACCGTAACCGCATGGATACTCAGTCTAGGCGGTATATCAAGCAGTAATGTTTTTGTAAAACTGTTGAAACCAACATCTTTCACGCCGATATTGGCGCTTATCGGTACAGCGTTTTTAATGTTCTCACGCTCTAACAAGCGCAAGGATATCGGCACCATTCTTTTGGGGTTTGCAACGCTTATGTTCGGTATGGATACGATGTCTAAAGCGGTGGCAGGTCTTGCCGATATTCCGGCATTTCAAAATATGTTTTTGATGTTCAAAAACCCGATTTTGGGTGTTCTGGTGGGTGCTGTGCTTACCGCTATTATTCAATCCAGTTCGGCATCAGTGGGTATTTTACAGGCGCTTTCTTCAACAGGTGCAGTATCATATGGAGCGGCCATTCCTATAATTATGGGACAAAATATCGGCACCTGCGTAACGGCATTACTGTCCTCTTTCGGTACCAATAAAAATGCCAAACGCGCGGCGGTGGTACATCTGTCATTCAATGTGCTGGGTACCGCTGTATGGCTTTCTGTATACAGCCTTATATCGGCTCTGTTAAAACCTGCTATTTTAGATGTTTCAGCATCGTATTTAGGAATTGCGATTGCCCACACCGTGTTCAACGTGCTTTGTACCGCTTTGCTCCTGCCGATGTCATCGTTGCTTGAAAAGATTGCCTATGCGATAGTTCCTGAAGGAAAAGAAACACAGCCGGCAGTAGAACTGGACGACCGCTTGCTTACTACACCCACCATCGCACTTGAACAGTGCAGCAAAGTTGCTGTGAAGATGGCAACCGAGGCGGTAGAGGGATTTAAGTTATGCTTGCAGTTATTGCAAAAATATGATATAAATACAGCAGAAAGGGTAAGAAAACTTGAAGCGGCAACCGACCGCTACGAGGATATTTTAGGCACATATCTTACCAAGGTATCACGCTGTCACATAACCGATGATGACAGTTCGCTTGTTTCTAAATTACTGAAGGCAATTGGTGATTTTGAGCGCATTTCCGATCACAGCATAAATGTGCTTGAGTCTGCAGAGGAGTTGCGTGAAAAGAGAATCGAATTTTCCGAAGGTGCCAAAAAGGAACTGGGTGTGCTGTGCTCGGCTTTGAACGAGATATTGGATATGACATTAAATGCCTTTGCCCAAAACGATGTTTCGTCCGCATACGATATAGAACCGCTTGAACAGGTAATCGATCGCCTGAAAGATGCTCTTCGCGACAGACACATTATGCGTCTGAAGGACGGCAAGTGCACTGTAGAGGTAGGATTTATCTGGGCGGATATCCTTACGAATTTTGAAAGAACTTCCGACCATTGTTCCAATATTGCGGTCTGTATTATTGATGCCCAAGAGCATAATATGAACGCCCACGAATCTGTCCGCCGGATAAAGGAGGACAAGGGAGCTTTTAATGTTAAGTTTGAAGAATTTTCGCAAAAGTATGCGATAGAGTATTAAAAATCAGCCTATACAGGAGGAAAATAATGATCTGGTGCGTAGATGACGACAGTACCATACGCGAAATAGAGGTATATACTCTGGAGTCTATCGGCTTCAGTGCAAGGGGTTTTGCTGATGGCAAGGCTATGTTTTCTGCGCTTAAAAAGGAAAAGCCGGAACTTATTGTACTGGACATTATGCTGCCTGATGAGGACGGCGTGGATATTCTCAAACGCCTGAGAAAAGACCCCGATACACAGAAGATACCTGTAATAATGGCAACCGCCAAAGGGACCGAGATAGACAAGATACAGTCGCTCGATCTGGGCGCCGATGATTACCTCGTCAAGCCTTTCGGAGTTATGGAGATGGTAGCACGGATAAAGGCGGTGCTTCGTCGCTGTGAATCCGATGCAGCACAGGAAACACACTGCTTTGGGGATATTTTTTTGAATGAATCAGAACACACCGTGTTTGTAAATACCGAAAGAATAGAACTTACTCTTAAGGAGTTTGAACTATTGCGACTGTTTCTTAAGAATCCCAACAGGGTTTTTTCAAGAGAAAAACTTCTTGAATCGGTGTGGAATGCCGATTATGCAGGTGAAACCAGAACGGTGGATATGCATATAAAAACACTGCGCCGCAAATTAGGTAAGAGCGGCACCTACATAGAGACGGTTATAGGGGTAGGTTACAGATTGGGGGCAGATAGATGAGCGGAAAAATATTTCGTTCAATTCTATTTGCCGTATCGGCAGTTCTTCTTGCCTGTTTGGTGAGTGTTTCGGTAGTGCTTTACGGTTACTTTTCAAGTTCTGAAAGCAACGATTTTACCCGTTATCTTGCGGTGTCGGTTCAAGGCATCGAAACCAGCGGAGAAGAATATATACAGTCCCTTGCTGAGAGCGAATACCGTGTGACCTGGATATCGGCCGACGGTGAGGTGCTGTTTGATAGCGACGCCGATTTTGCAGATATGGAAAACCATCTTGACCGAGAGGAGATTTCCGAGGCACTTGCCGAAGGATTTGGTGAAAGCAGCCGCTATTCCGATACACTGATGAAAAAGATGACCTACTGTGCACAGCGCTTGTCAGACGGTTCGGTTCTCAGAATTTCAACAAGTTCCGGTTCGGTTTATTTGTTGGTGTTTAATATTTTGTGGCCGGTGGTTGCTGTATTTTGTGCTGCGGTGCTTATATCGGCTGTTTTGTCAAGAAAGATGGCAAAAAGTATTGTAAAACCTCTTGCACAACTTAATTTGGAAAATCCCGAAAAGAATGATACTTACGAGGAACTTTCGCCGATACTGCACAGGCTTGGCGAACAGCATCGGCAGATAACAGACCAACTGAAGTTGTTGGCACGGAAAACAGACGAATTTGAACAGATAATTTCTTCGATGAGTGAGGGTCTTGTTCTTATCAATAAGAATTCTGCAGTTATCAGTATGAATTCCGCGGCACAGCGCATATTTGGGCTGGATTCTGATAAAAGCGGAATGGATTTTGCGGCGATAGATCCAAGCACAGAGGTAACCACAGCGGTTAAAGAATCGCTTTCGGGGCGTCATACCGAGTTTGTTATGGAGAAAAACCACCGCAGATATCAGTTTTCCATCAGTCCCACTGTTTCCGATGGAAAAACACAGGGTGCCGTTATATTGATGGTCGATATAACCGAGCGATTTCTCGCTGAACAGAGCCGCAGAGAGTTTACGGCAAATGTATCCCACGAACTGAATACGCCTCTTCAGGGAATACTTGGCAGCGTAGAACTGTTGGAGGGTGGTCTGGTTAAAAAAGAGGACGAGTGCCGCTTTTTCGGACACATAAAAAACGAGACAAAACGACTGATATTGCTTATAAATGATATTATGAGGCTGTCGCAACTGGAGGAAACCGACGAATCTCTCACCGAAACGGTAAACCTAAGGCAGATAGCAGATGAAGCGGTTGGAAATCTTGCAATAATTGCAGCTGATAAAAATGTTTCTTTTTCGGTAACAGGTGAAGATACCGAGGTGATGGGTGTGCCGAGGTATATATACGAGATAATATACAATCTTTGTGACAATGCTATCCGATATAATGTGGAAGGTGGCAGTGTTACGGTGGATATAAGTACCGATGGCGAAGATGCGGTCATAACGGTAAGCGATACTGGAATAGGAATACCGCCCGAATACCGCTCAAGAATATTTGAACGATTTTATAGGGTGGATAAAAGCCATTCCAGACGGACCGGCGGTACGGGGCTCGGCCTTTCCATAGTGAAACACGCAGTGCTTCTTCACGGGGGCAGGATAGAACTGGACAGTGAAGTTGGTAAAGGTACCACTGTACGGGTAATATTGTAAAGAAAAGGCGCATACACCGTTTTGGGTGTATGCGCTTTAAGTTTGGTTTATCAGTCGCAGCAGGGGTCGTGCTTTTTCTTTTTCGGGGTGTCGGGGGCGCTTGGGGTAACGTCGCCAAGACCGGTAGTTTCGGAAAAGACTACATTTTGTTTGGTCATATTAACAGCATCGGTCGGAACGATTATTTTAGATGCCTTGCCGTTTGACATAGCGACAAGTGCTTCAAACTTTTTAAGTTCAATAACACCTGCATCAACAGCAACCTCTTTAAGTGCTGCAAGACCGTCGGCCTCTGCTTTTTTTGCAAGGTATATAGCCTTTGCTTCACCTTCGGCACGGGCAATTCTTGCATCGCGTTCGCCCTCTGCGGCCAGTATCATAGCCTGCTTATCGCCCTCTGCACGGGTGATAACGGCGGCCTTATGGCCTTCTGCTTCAAGCAGGGTTTCGCGGCGGTCACGCTCTGCCTTCATCTGCTTTTCCATTGCATTCTGAATCTCGGCAGGGGGGATAATGTTTTTAAGTTCAACACGGTTTACCTTGATGCCCCACTGGTCTGTAGCAGAGTCCAGTATTTCGGTCATCTTTCCGTTTATCGTATCGCGCGATGTGAGTGTATCGTCCAGTTCGAGTTCGCCCACTATATTACGCAGTGTGGTTGCTGTAAGATTCTGCAGTGCACTTATCGGATTAACGGCACCGTATGTGAACATCTTGGCATCGAATACCTTGAAGTACACAACGGTATCTATCTGCATAGTAACATTATCCTTTGTGATTACCGGCTGTGGGGGTGAATCAAGCACCTGCTCTTTAAGTGTTACCTTTTTAGCAACACGGTCTATAACGGGGACAAGGAAGTGCAGACCGGCACTCCAGGTCTTGTTGTATTTTCCAAGGCGCTCAATAACATACTCGGTTGCCTGAGGAACGACCCTGAGGCAAAGCAGTATCAGCAAAACAACAATACCAATACCAATTAAAATTTCCATAAAAATCACCTTTCCAAAGTGTTTATTGTTTCTTTGAATATTATATATTATATGTAGGTTATTTGTCAATATATCCACGGGTGTGTGCGATTATTTGCCGAAAGATTTACGGTAATTTTTAGGAGAGGTTCCGAAATTTTCCGAAAATAAACGGCAAAAATAGAACGGATCTTCAAAACCTACCGCGGCAGAAATATCCTTTATTTTCATACCGGTATTGCACAACATCACTTCGGCATTGGAAAGGCGGGTCATATTGCGGTACTCAACGGGACTTTTCCCTGACCATCGCCTGAAGCAACGGTAAAAATATGTTTTACTTACACCACTCATTTGTGCATATTCGTCTATGCTTCGGTTCAGGTTCCATTCTTTTTTCAGTGCTTGCGCACCGATGCGTATTGGGTAGAGGTAACTGTTGTTATCGTTTTCGCCCTGTGCAATCGTATTCAGCAGGGAGTAAAATTCTGATTTTATCATAAGTTGATTGCGCTTTTCGGCGCCGTGGATTCTTTCGTTAAGTAATTCTATATGGTGTTTCAGATTGGGATACTGTTTGTGCGAAAGCACGGTTATACAGTCTGCCAATAAGAGTTGTTCACCGCTTGAGTTAAAGATATTGAAGTTTACCGTATAAGAAGATATTCTTTCATCGGTTTTGCCGTGTGCCTTTGCTTTGTATTGTGCGCCTTTCGGTATCCATACAAGGTCGCCTTTTGATGCCAAAACGGGTTTTCCGTCCAGAGGGTAAAAGGTCACCTGAATGTCACCACATATAACAAAGAAAGCACAACAGGTGCGTGGTTTGTTTTCAAAGTTCGAGAAAGTATCTCCTTTTGTCCATGATTCACCAAAGAGTTCCAGATCGGAAAAATTAAGATCTATATAGCATAAAATATTGCTTTTTACTATTTTCAAAGTTAACATCCCCTTTGCAGTAAGTACATATATTATACAATATCTGTGCACAAAAATAAAGGTTTTATATTATAATGCATTTTACTTTTGTACATTATTTGGTATAATATAATAAAATTAGTGCAATAAAGTTTTTGAACTTTAGTTCTATTTATCGGGGGCGTTTTCTTTGTCGTATCTTATTGTTCTTGCCGTGCTGTTTTTTCTTTCTGCAAAAGGATTTTGCGGAAAGAAAACGAGCATATTTGTAAGAAATTCTGCTGATGCACTGCTTCTTAATTCGGTACGAATGATATTTTGTATTGTTATCGGTCTTGTTATGGTGATGCTAGAAGGCGCCACCTTCGCGATAGACGGCGGAATGTTTTTAATATGTTTACTTTCAGGTGTATCCAACGCACTTTTTCTTGTGAGTTGGATGCTTGCCATTCAGCGAAACGCTATGGTTACGGTGGATGTAACACTGACTGTCGGCTCCATTCTGCCGGCGGTGCTGTGCGCACTGTTTTTCGGTGAGGCAATATCAATTCCGAAAATGTTCGGATTCGCACTTATTGTTATTGCAGCATTGATACTTTCGGGATATCATAAAGGGCCGCAGGTAAAAACAGGCGTTTTTGGTATTGTAATGCTGCTTCTTGGTGCCTTCGGTGATGGAATGATAGGCTTCACCCAACAACTTTACAAGCAGTTTTACACACCAAACGGTATTCACACACACGGTGTTTATTATGAAAACTCTGTTTTTCAGTTTTACACATTTGTTTTCACTGCCGTTATTATGACGGCGGTGTTTGGTGTGGGATTTTTCAGACAGTATGCAGGTAGGGAGAAAAATGAGCGCTCTTCGTTTGTAAAATACGCCTTTGCACCTGTTCGTATCGCTATTATTTACATAATAATTATGGCGATATGCCTGTTTGCAGGAAGTTATCTGCAAACACTTGCAACCAATACCTACGGTATGCCTTCGCAGACCCTTTATCCGATAATCAAGGGCGGATGCCTTATCACTGTAAATATCACGGCATTTTTGTTCTTTGATGAAAAAATAACGAAAAGAAGTATTATGGGTTCGGCGGTTGCCCTGTGTGGCATTGTGGCTATGAGCGTTTTTTGAGGTGCATCTTATGAATAAAAATATATTGGAAGTTAAAAATGCGCTTGAAAACAAACCGATGTTGGCTACAAGTGTAGAGCGTTTTACAATACTGAATGAATTGGGTAAACAGCACCGCGAACTTACACAGCCGATTCGTTTTGCAAAGTATATGAAGGAACTGCTGCAAAGGGTATCAACGCCTTTGGAAGAATACGATCTTATCGCCGGAAGATGTGTTGACCGTCTGCTTACTGAGGAAGAGGAAACGCGTTTTCAGGCTTTTATAAGAAGTTCCGATAATCCCGAGCGCCATACGATTTTTAATTCGGGGCATTGTTCGTATTCGTGGGATACTGTGGTGAAGTCGGGCATTTCGGGAATGCGTGCCACCGCACAGCGTCAAAAGGAAAAATACCGTGACGATGCTGATAAGCAGTTGTTTTTTGAAGGACTTATCGGTGTTTATGATGCCATAAGCGGATATATGCTTCGCTATGCAGATGCGGCAAAAAAACGAAAAATGGATACCGTTGCCCAAAATCTGCGCCAAGGCGCTACCGGTCGGCCGGAAACCTTTGCCGCCGCACTGCAACTTCTGTGGATAATAACGCTTATCAACTGTGCGTATCTTTCCCAGAACCCCACGCTTACCGTGGGCAGATTGGACAGCATACTTTATCCACTGTATAAAAAGGATATTGAAAGCGGTATTCTTACAAAAGAAAAAGCGAAAGAATATATAACCGATTACTACTGCAAACATAACCTTATTATGGGCAGGGGCGAACATCAGGTGGGCGACAGCACAAACAGCACCACTTTTGAGCGTATATGTTGCTTTGATGCACCGCAATATCTGTTGTTGGGCGGAACGGATGATAACGGAAGACTTGTTGCAAACGAACTTACCGAAATTTTTGCCGAGTGTATACAACCCACCTTCAAAAATCCGGTGGTGGTAGTTCGCTATGTCAAGGGTATGAACGAAACGGCACCAAAACTTTGGAAAACACTTACAGATCGCGCTTTGAACAGTGCTTCAATGATGTTTTATAACGATAATAATGTACTGGATACATATAGGCGTATGGGCCTGCCCGAAAGCGATGCAAGGCGTTACATTCATTTCGGTTGCAACTGGCCTTCTCCCGGTGATAATGCCGCCTGGATACAGGGCGGTCCCAGTTCGTATCATTATCATGCCTATGCTTCTGATGAGGAAAAAAAGTCTATTATAAATGTGCCGTATATGCGTGCAAATTCTGAACACGGTTGGCCTGAAGATCTTGTTGCAGTTATGCGTGAACTTGCCGAAAGGGAAGAGTCCGGTATCACTATCGAGGATCTTTACGAGCGATTTTTTGCCCGAATGGAAGATTTCATTGATCGCAAACTTGCTTATCTTTCCTGTGAGGTTGCGATAAGGCGCAGAAGACCCTCCGCAATACTTACATTTACCGATTGTTTCCTTGCCGATTCGATAATCAGCGGTGAATGCTTTTCGGCTTCGGCAAAATACCATTTTGAATTTCAGGCTTTCCAGATGTTCGCCAATGTGGTGGATAGTTTTATCGTGGTGGATAGTCTTGTCCTCAAAGAAAAGAGGTTCACCCTGAAACATCTGATACAGGCGGTTGATGCCGATTTTGTAGGGTATGAAGAAACTTTGGCACTGTGCAAAAATGCTGATAAATACGGAATGGATACGCCCCTTTCCAATTCCCACGCAAGGCGGCTTTCGCACACGGCAAGTGAACTTGTGATAGAAAAAAGCCGACCGTATATTGAAAGTCAGGGTATAATGCTGGTTCCGTGTATGCAAAGCGATACATGGCATCTGAAACTGGGCGAGACCTTCGGTGCCACGCCCGACGGAAGACGGGCGAACACGCCGTTTTCGCAGAACAGCCGCCCCTCAAACGGCAGTTGTACTAACGGTATAACCGCAATGTTCAATTCAATGCTTAATCTTCCGCAAAACGGTCTGCTTTCGGGAGCGCTTAATCTTGATGTATCGCCAAAAGATTTCGGCGGTGAAGAGGGCCATCGGTTGTTTTCGGCGTTGCTTGCGGCATATTTTAATCGGGGCGGTCTTCACGCGCAGATATCCTGCGTGGATGTTGATGATCTTATTGATGCCCAAAAAAATCCGGAACAGCACCGCGATTTGCGTGTTCGTGTTACTGGATATAGCGGTATATTCGTGGATATATGTGAACGTCTTCAAAACGATATTATAAACAGATTTGATAAGGAACGGTGAACAAAATGAAAAGAATATTACTTCCTAACGGACTGAATGTTTCCGAAGTCTGCCTTGGTGCGATGAACTTCGGTAGTACCACTTCAGAGGATGAGTCCTACAGAACACTTGATGCTTTCCTTGATATGGGCGGCAATTTTATTGATACTTCGAATAATTATGCCCATTGGGCAGGTACCGGCGATGAAAGTGAAACGGTGCTTGGCAGGTGGCTTAGGGACAGAGGTTGTCGTGACAAGGTGATAATTGCTACAAAGGTTGGATTTGACCGCCACGGTGAAGGTGCAGGTCTTAAAAAGGAACAGATAGAATACTGGGTGGATGAAAGTTTGCGCAAACTGGGCACCGATTATATAGACCTTTACTATGCACACACCGACGATATGAACACCCCCATTGAAGAGACGATGGAGGCTTTCGACAGCCTTGTTAAGAAGGGCAAGGTAAGAACGCTGGGTTCCAGCAATTTTGATACATGGCGACTTGCCGAGGCAAACCTGACCGCCGAAAAGGCCGGATTTACACCATATACGGTAATGCAGCAGCGCCTTAGTTATCTTAATCCAAAATTCGAAGTTGCGCCCAAATATGCATTTAATGAGATCGTGAACCGTGAGCGGTTACGCTTTTTGTGTGATAAGAATATGACGCTTGTTTCCTATGCCTGCCTTTGCAAGGGCGCTTACGAGGTTCCTTCCCTTCTGGGCGAAGAATATCAGGGCGGCGCTCGACTTGACTTTATCCGCAATATGGCGGCCGAAAAGGGTGTTAACCCCAGCGCAATTGTGTTTGCGTGGCTTACTAATCTTTATCGCTGTGAAGGATATCCCACGGTAATACCGCTGTTCTCTGCCTCACCCGAACAGATGGCACAGAATATGCGCGGTCTCGATATTGTTCTTACCGATGATGAACTTGCCGCAATGAATAGGGTATAATGTATGAATACGCCGCTTATTTTTGATATTGTGCGTTCATCTACGGTAGACGGTGACGGACTTCGGACAACGGTGTTCTTCAAGGGCTGCAACCTTAACTGTTTCTGGTGCCATAATCCCGAAAGTAAATCTTCACATCGGCAAACCGCCTATTTTAAGGAAAAATGTGCGCATTGTGTTGTTTGCTCTGCGGATAAAAATGTTGAACTTTGCCCCAATCGGGCAAAAAAGGTGTACGGAAAAAATTATACGGTCGATGAATTGTTTGAAATTATTGCCGCCGATAGGATATACTTTGATGCTACCGGCGGCGGAGTGACCTTTTCGGGCGGCGAATGTATGTTGTATCCTGATTTTTTAGCTCAAATTGCAAGGCGCTGTTATGAAAGTGGCATATCGGTCGCTGTTGATACTGCCGGTAATGTGCCCTTTTCTTCATTTGAAAAGGTTTTGCCCTACACCGAAATGTTCTTGTATGATATAAAAAGCATAGACCCCGAACTTCACAAAAGGGGGACGGGCGCCGATAATGCGCTTATTCTTTCAAATCTTCAAAAACTTATCAAAACGGGTAAAAAAATTCTTATCCGTATTCCCGAAATACCCGATTTCAATAAGGGTGATGAGGTTGAACGGATAAAAGAATACTGTGATGAGAACGCCTTGCCTTACGAGGTCTTGCCCTACCATAATATTGGCGAGAGCAAACTGATTGCACTTAAATAACAAAAGCCGATGGACTTTTTTGTCCATCGGCTTTTGTTTAAGTTATATCCTTGCTACACCTGTTTCCTTTGCGGTTTTTATTACCGCTTCGGCTACTACCTGTGCCACACGCTTGTCAAGGGCACCTGCAATAATGTTTTCTTCTGAAATTTCATCATCGGGTATAAGTGATGCAAGGGCAAACGATGTTGCAACCTTCATCTCCTCGTTTATACAACTTGCCCTGCAATCGAGCGCGCCGCGGAAGATACCGGGGAAGGCAAGAACGTTGTTTATCTGATTGGGGAAATCGGAACGGCCCGTTCCTACCACCCTTGCTCCTGCTGCTTTGGCAACATCGGGCATAATTTCGGGGGTGGGGTTTGCCATCGGGAAAAGTACGGCATCGTGCGCCATACTTTTTACCATCTCTGCCGTTACAAGATTGGGTGCCGAAACACCGATGAAAACATCTGCGCCGACAAGTGCGTCGGCAAGGGTACCCCTTTTGTGTTCGGTGTTAGTAACCTTGGCAATCTCCTCCTGCGCGGGATTGTTGCTTTTGTCACCTTCGCATATAATTCCTGCCCGGTCGCAGAAGGTCAGATTTTTAACACCTATATTCATCAGATGCTTTCCTATTGCAATACCTGCCGAACCTGCGCCGTTTATAACTATGCGCACCTGAGAAATTTCCTTCTTAACCAGTTTCAGGGCGTTTATAAGCGCTGCCGCAACCACAATAGCGGTGCCGTGCTGGTCGTCGTGGAAGATGGGAATGTCACATATTTCTTTAAGTTTGCGTTCTATCTCGAAACATCTGGGTGCCGAAATATCTTCAAGATTTATGCCGCCGAAACTGCCCGAAAGCAGATAAACGGTGCGAACTATCTCGTCCACATCTTTCGATTTAATGCATAGCGGAAAAGCATCAACATCGGCGAATGCCTTGAAAAGTGCGCACTTGCCTTCCATTACCGGCATACCGGCTTCGGGACCAATATCACCAAGTCCTAAAACGGCAGTGCCGTCGGTTATAACCGCCACCAGGTTAGAACGGCGCGTCAGTTCGTATGATTTATTTATGTCCTTGTTAATCTCAAGGCAGGGTTGTGCAACACCGGGGGTATACGCAAGGGAAAGATCCTCCCGTGTGTCTATCGGCGCACGGGAAATAACCTCTATTTTTCCCTGCCACTCATAGTGTTTTTTAAGTGATTCTTCTTTGATATCCACGGTCAATCCTCCCACGGGAATTTATACTGTGTAAGACCCAGTTCATCACGAACTGCGATTATTTCCTTCTGTACCGATTCGTTTATCGGAACACCGTCCTTACGGGCAAGGCGAACAAGATGCTCCTTTTCGCCTGCGGTGTATATGCGTTCGGCATCGGGTGCTTTTTTGGAGTTGCGCACACTGCGCAGAATTTCTCCGGCTTTTTTGCGGCAGAGTTCTTCACCAAGGAAATGGTCGGTATCGATAGCGATAAAGAAGTGACCCAGATGGTAGGGCGATTTATTGCCGTTTTCATCCTTGCCGTCAAGCGATTTGCCGTACATACCGTCCTGCAAAATCGCCGAAAGCAGTTCTACCACCATAGCGTAGCCGTAGCCTTTGTAACCGCCAAGTGCTTCGCCGATGCCGCCGAGTGTTGTAAGTGCGGCGGTGCCGTTTCTTATCATACGAAGCGCCTCACCTGCATCACCTTCTATCGGTTCGCCGTTCTGACCGATGATGGTACCGGGGTGAACATCTTCGCCTATACGTTCGTAGTATTCAACCTTGCCGTTTTGGGTAATAGAGGAGGCACAGTCGATAAGGAAATCAAAATCTTCGTCGGTGGGGATACCGATGGTCAGCGGATTTGTGCCGAACATACCCTCAACACCGAAGGTCGGTGCTACCGAGGGACGGGCGTTTGTACCGGTCATACCGATACAACCTTCCTTACAAGCCATACTGGGATAGTAACCCGCTATACCGTAGTGGCAGGAATTGCGCACTACAACCATACCCATACCGTATTCCTTTGCCTTTGCGATGGCCATCTTCATGGCCTTGTATCCTATAACCTGTCCCATACCGTCGTGTCCGTCAACAACAGCGGTGGTGGGGGTCTCTCTGATTATCTCAAAATTGGTAACCGGATTCTGGATACCGTCTCTGATTCTGTCAAGGTATATCGGCTTGAAGCGGTTCACACCGTGTGATTCAATACCTCGCTTGTCAGACTCTAAAAGAACGTCGGTGCATATCTCGGCGTCCTCACGGGGAATTCCGTAGCCTACAAAAGCATCGGTTACAAAATCGGTAATCGTTTTCCAGTCCACAATATTTGTTTTAGCCATAAAATATTACCTCCAAAATGAAATAAAAAGAGCGCACTTATTGTGGGAAAATAAGTGCACTCCAAGTCTCTATGCATATATATTATAAACATATATAAAAGCAATGTCAATAGTTTTTAGCGTTCTTCACGGAAATAGTTAAGTCCCAGTGCCGCCGGCAGACCGCTGCTTCCACGCTTGTTGCGGATAGATGAGCCAACCAGAACGATAGCGGTGATAATAAAGGGAAGTGCCTGATACAGTTGGGTGGGTATATCGGCAAGCCAACCGAACAGTTTTGGGAATGCCGTCGCAAGGCTGCTGCCCGATACGCGCAGTGTGTTGAAAAAGCCGAATATGAATGTGCCGATAATAGCGATTGCAGGATTCCAGTTTGCAAAGATAACCAGTGCCACCGCAATCCAGCCGTAGCCGTTTATCCAGCAACTACTGTTAAATGAACCCGACATATTAAGCGCCATATAATATCCGCCAATACCCATAATACCACATCCTAAACAGATGTGCAGATACTTCATACGGTTTACATTGATGCCTATAGAGTCTGCCGCGGCAGGATTTTCGCCTACGGCACGAATCTTAAGACCAATGGGTGTGTGCTTCAGATACCACCACATCAAAACTGCGATGGCGATGCCAAGATATACCATAATGTTATGGGTGAACAATCCTTTTCCGATTATCGGAATATCGGAAAGCAACGGAATATGTATATCTTCAAAGCCGTTTTTGATGTTGGAATAGTTGCTCATAACGGGCCAGTTTACCGCCTTTACACCGTTGCCTACGAAGAAGTAGATGCCAAGTCCGAATGTGGTGAGTGTAAGACCGGTAATGTTCTGGTTTGCCTGCAAAGAAACGGTAAGAACTGCGAAGATAAGACCGCACAGCGCACCCATAATAAATGCGGCGGCAATACCAAGGCCAAGGCTGTTTGCGTAACAGCCAAGGATATAACCGAATATAGCGCCGACAGCCATCGTGCCTTCAACACCAAGGTTAAGACTGCCCGATTTTTCAACAACTATCTCGCCCACGGTGCCGTAAAGAAGGGGAATATTGAATACTATAATGTTATGAATAAATGATGTTATAACATTTATTTTATCCATTGTTCGCGCCTCCTTTTTTTGTGCGTACTATACTGAAACGGGTAAAGAAGTCTGCCGCAAGAACGAAGAAAAGTATCAATCCCTGAAGAATGTTGGCAAAACTGGAGTCAACCTGTGCAAAGGTTGCGGCGGCGACCGTACAACCCTGTTGCAGGATGCATATAAGCGCCGAAACAACGAATATCATCGGTGTACTCAGTTGTGCAAGCCATGCAACGATAATACCCGTCCAACCTACATCATCGGTAATGGCAGGGGAAAGAACACCTGCGGTGCCCACCTTGAATGCGGCAGCAAGTCCGATAAGAGCGGCGGATAAAAATACCGTTCTGAGTATTATCTTTTTAACCTTCATTCCGGCATAGTTTGCGGTTGAAGCACTGTCGCCGATAACACTTATTTCGTAGCCGTGTTTGCTGTGCTTAAGATAAATGAATATAATAACGCCTATCAAAACGGTGAGTATAACACATATATTCAGTTCAAACCTTCCGCCGAACGAAATAGAGGGGAAGTGTACCAGTTCGGAGAAACTTTTGAATACAGGACGGGCAGAATCTTCGGTAAGGAAAAAGTTCCAATCGGCCTTGGTTTCGCCCACAAAATAGAGAATATACAGTGCAATATAGTTCATCATAAGTGTCATCAGCGTTTCGTTGGTACCGAATTTTACCTTCAGCAGACCCGCAATAAGTCCGTAAAGACCGGCAACGGTCATCGCGGCAAGACACATAAGAATAAGCGTAATACCCATCGGAAGAACGGGTCCTGCCTTAAAAGCAACAAATGCCGCTGTAAGTGAACCCATAATAAACTGACCTTCACCGCCGATATTCCAGAAACGCATTTTGAACGCAAGGGAAAGTGCAACCGATGTAAGCGCCAGCGGCACAAATTCCTTAAGATAGTTCATAAAGGTTTTGTATGCGATGCGGTTGTTTACTGTTCCCATAGTGAACATCTGAAAATAGTATTCAAAGGGGTCAACGCCGATTGCTAACAGTACTATTGCGCCGATAAACAGTGCGGCAAGAACCGCAAACAGATAAAAGCAGCAGCGTTTCAGCAACGGACAGTTGTCACGTTTCACGATA
The DNA here is from genome assembly GCA_045596185.1 of Acutalibacteraceae bacterium. GTDB lineage: Bacteria > Bacillota > Clostridia > Oscillospirales > Acutalibacteraceae > UBA737. Next base: position 15,824 of record JAZOBW010000229.1, read on the forward strand.
TGAAATCCCATACCTTATTCCTCCTTTGAATCTTGTTCGCCGAAGAGCGTATCTTTGGCGATGCCTGCGGGGCTGTTCTCGTGCTTTTCGTTAAGGTCGAGCGCACCCGTCATCATAAGACCAAGTTCCTCTTTGGAGGTCTTGTGTGCGTGTACAACACCCATAACCTTTCCATGGCACAAAACAAGTATCTTATCGCAAAGCGCCATCATAACATCAAGGTCTTCACCTACGAAAAGAACGCCCACGCCATTTAATTTCTGCTCGTTAAGGATATTGTAGATGGCGTAGGACGAGTTGATATCAAGACCGCGCACGGGGTATGCAGTGATTATAACATTCGGACCCGCCTTTATTTCACGGCCTATGAGCACCTTTTGTACGTTGCCGCCCGAAAGCCTGCGAACGGGGGTCTCGGTGGAGGGGGTAACAACCTCAAGATTTTTGATTACCTGCTCGGCATCGGCGCGTCCGCGTTTGCGATCAACAAAGGGACCCTTGCTGTCACGGTAACTTTTAAGCAGCATATTGTCGGTTATCGACATCGAGGGGGCAAGTCCCATTCCCAGACGGTCCTCCGGAATGAAGGACATTGAAATTCCCTTTTCAAGTATCGCTTTAGGCGCAAGACCTACGATGTTATCGCCTTTGTGTATCATTTGTCCCGATTCTATCGGGCGCAGTCCGGCGATGGCTTCGCAAAGTTCTTTCTGTCCGCAACCTGCAATACCGGCAACGCCCAGAATCTCGCCGCCACGTATATAAAGATTTACCTTATCTATGGCAACGGCACCCTCGTCGTTGCGAATGGTAAGGTCGCGAACTTCCAGCAAAGGACGGGTCTTTTCCACAACGGGGCGGTCGATGTTCAAATCTATTTTTCTTCCTACCATCCATTCGGTAAGTTCCTGCTCGTTGGTCTCGCTTGTGTTAACGGTGGTTATATATTCGCCCTTCCTCAGTATGGCAACACGGTCGGATATCTCCATAACTTCGTTAAGTTTGTGGGTGATGATGATTATGGCATGACCCTGCTCCTTCATACGGCGCAGAACATCAAAAAGTTTCTTTATTTCCTGAACCGTAAGAACGGCGGTAGGTTCATCAAGAATGATTATCTTTGCGCCGTAGTACAAAACCTTGATTATTTCAAGAGTCTGCTTTTCGGAAACAGCCATATTATAGACCTTTTTCTTAGGGTCGATATCAAAACCAAACTTGTGTGCTATTTCTTCTATTTGTGCATAGCGGTCTTTTTTAAGAAGAACCCCTGCCTTGTCTTTGCCCATCCAGATGTTATCGGCGGCAGAAAACACATCAACCAGTTTGAAGTGTTGATGCACCATACCTATACCGAGTTTCTTCGAAGTTTCGGGCGAATCGATAGATACCTCGGTGCCGTCCACAAAGATGCTTCCGCTGTCAGGCTTGTATATACCAGAAAGCATATTCATCAAGGTGGTCTTGCCGGAACCGTTTTCGCCAAGCAGAGCAAGTATCTCGCCGTTTTTAACATTTAGGTCAACGGCGTTGTTGGCAACAGTGCTGCCGAAGGTCTTGGTGATACCGCGCATTTCAATGGCGTATTGTTCAGCCATAAAACCCCTCCTTTGATTTGCTGAAATTATGTCGAAAACACAAGACAATAAACAACATAGGTTGTTTGCTGTCTTGTGCTTTCGAAAAAAGATTTACGGGCCGGTCAGAAAATCCGGCCGGCCCTGAAAAACCAATTGTAATTAAGCCTCTACAACGCCTTCTACGAAGTAGTTCATAGAACCGGTGATAACGCTGTCTTCAACAGAAGCGCCGCCGGCGGCAACGATTTCGTTACCTGCATTATCTTTGAGAGCAGCATCAGACTTGGTTACGGTTCCGTCAGCAGCGATGCTGAGTTTAACACCGGTAAATACATCCCATTCGCCGTCAACGATAAGTTTGCGAACAGCCTCGATAGCCTTGTCGGTGTTTTCTGCGCAGTTTTCGCTGAGCGGAGAAACATCAACAAAGTTCTCTTTAAGACCGCCGTAGTAAGCAGGAGTGCCCATAGTTTCTACAAACTTGTCGGCAGAACCGCAGTTCATAGCGGCCTTGATAGCGGTTTCATAGTAAACATTCCAGTGCCAGATAGCAGCAGTAAGGTGAGCCTTGGGTGCATCACCGGTCATATCGGAATTGTAACCGCAGCCGAATACACCTGCATTTTCAGCAGCAATCTGGGGCTGTGCAGAGTCACAGTGCTGAGCGATGATGCCGCACTTGTAGGAGTCAATAAGTTCGGTAGCGAAGGCAGACTCGTTAACCTCGTCAGCCCAGTTGCCGAGTTTCTTAACATAGATCTTTGCGTCGGGGTTAACTGCAAGAACACCCATAGCGAAGCCGTTGATACCGGAAGCGGTCTCGGCATACTCGGTGCCGTAAGCAGCAACATAACCAACATTGTTATTGCCGGTTTCAAGACTCTTCAGACCTGCGGCAATACCCGAAAGGTAACGTGCCTGATAAGCGCGGCCGAAGTAGTTGTTGAAGTTGGTTTCGTTGCTCTTGTAGCCGGTAGCGTGAGAGAAGATAACATCGGGATACTCTTTTGCAGCCTCTTCCATAGCATCGATATAGCCGAAGGAGATACCGAAGATGATGTCAACGCCCTTGCCTACGAGGGTGTCAACAGCGGAGAGTACCTGCTCCTTGTCCTCGGGAACTTCATCCACGATGAACAACTGCTTGTCCACATCAAGACCGAGGTCTTTCATAGCGGTGGTGATACCGTTGTGGTGTGCAAAGGTGTAGCCTGCGGTATCATTTTTGCTGTTGATGTAGATAGCGCCGACCTTGATGTCGTTCTTTGCTGCGACGTCGGTATCGCTGGCGGTATCTTTAGTGCCGCAACCTGCGAAGCAAACGATCATCAAAGCAGCAAGAAACAATGCGATGATTTTTTTCATAACTTTTTCCTCCATTTAATAAATAGGATTTTCCGAAAGGGAAAGCGCCCTTCGAACAAAGATATTTTACAATATATGCCGTAAAAAGACAATACTTTTTTGCAAAAAAACTGCATAAATAAAAGAAAAAATATTTTTATTAAGTACGGTGTTGACTTTTTATTTTATTTGTGATAAAATATTTCAGTCGCAAACGGAGAGGTGTCCGAGCGGTTTAAGGAGCTGGTCTTGAAAACCAGTGACTCGCAAGAGCCAAGGGTTCGAATCCCTTCCTCTCCGCCATTTTTTGCAACACCGTCCGAAGTCGGCGGTCAAGTGAGTATGAATAACGTTTCGGGCACAGCCGAGGAACAGATTTTATTCATATTGGTACAATTAAATAATTTATAAATAAGTTAACATTCGGAGTAGTACTCAAGTGGTGACGAGGCTCCCCTGCTAAGGGAGTAGGTCGGGTAACCGGCGCGAGAGTTCAAATCTCTCCTACTCCGCCAATAAACAAAGCACCCATTTCGGGTGCTTTGTTTATTTTCCAGAAAGATGAACTCGAGCGCCGGTTACGGCAAGATAAGGCGAAGCCTTCCGGTTGGGTCTATTTTCCTTTTCTGCCAATAAAATAATCTGCCGAGACATTATAAAAATCGCAAAGTTTGATCAGATCTTCGATTTTCAGTTCTGCTCTGCCAATTTCGATGTGGTTGTATCCTTGTTGTGACTTGTTTATGATCTTTGCCACCTGCGCTTGCGTAAGATCGTTGTCCTCGCGCAGACCTCTCATTCTTTCGCGATAGTCCATACAGTACCTCCCAACAGATATTTTTCGCATAATACCATACTCAGAAATTGAGTATTGGCAATTACTCAAAGATTGAGTATAATATGCTTGACCCAAACGATTTAAGGAGGATTTGAAATGAAAAGGGTTTTAGTTGTCGTTTTAGCTTTGGCTATGGTGTTTAGTCTGTCTGCGTGTTCTTTAGGCGGCGAAAATGAACTGGAAAAATTTCACAGTAAAGTTTCTGAGTGTCAGGAATTGTTGGATAGTGTTGCAGATGATATTTATTCAAATTGGCACGCTGCCGTTTATGAAGATGAATTTGAAGGTGATATAGATGTTGCAATTCTTTCGGCGCAAATAGATCATTCGGACGATCTTGATGCGATTGAGGTTTTGGATTCTGAAATTTCAAAATTGTTCAAAGAGGTAAAGGACGGTAAGCAGGGAAGACTTGCAAAGGAAGTTATGTCGGCATATAGTGATTATTACGAATTCGTTGTTAATGTCAGTGGTTCTTTTAATTCTTTTTCTGCCGATAAAGAAAATTTGAAAAAAGAACTTGCCAGTGTACTTAAAGACCTGTCTTATGAATTATAAATAAATCTTAATAAATAAATCTTAAAAAGCCGCTTGTGCGGCTTTTTTTATTGTAAAAATGTTATGGATATGCTAAAATCAAAAAAGTGATTTTCGGAGGCATAGTATGAAAAAACAAAATTATTATAAGATACTTTACATTGCGGCTATATTATTATTTATCGGATTTGCTGTAAGGTTGGGCGTGGATTATTCGAATTATAGAATGACATCGGCGCCATTTTATCTGTATATAATTATCAGGTCGTTTGAATTTCTTGTGCCGGCACTTATCGTGTTTATGATTGGCGTGGCTGTTAAAAGAAGGTACCGTTAGGTTTATACAGCACTGTACGGAGGGGTTTTATGTTCAGAAAATTTGTGGGTGACCGCGGTTTTTATAAGCGGCTTTTTGCACTTATGTTGCCGATAATGGTGCAAAACGGAATCACAAACTTTGTAAATATGCTGGACAATATTATGATAGGTGCCGTGGGCACCGCCCAGATGACGGGCGTTGCGGTAACCAATCAATTATTTTTTGTTTTTAACCTTTGCATTTTCGGTGCCGTATCGGGTGCGGGAATATTCGGCGCACAGTATTTCGGCAAGGGCGATAGTGAGGGTGTTCGCTATACTATGCGTTTCAAACTGCTATTTTGCGGTCTGCTTACGGTTCTTGGAATACTGTTGTTTATATTCTGCGGCGAAGCGCTTATAAATATGTATATGCAGGGCGAACAGGGCGTTACAGATGTTGTCAAAACAATGTCCTTTTCCAAAGAATATATGGCAGTAATGCTGATAGGTCTTATGCCTTACACAGTGGTGCAGTGCTATTCAAGCACCCTTCGAGAGGGCGGTAGTTCAACACCGCCTATGATTGCAGGTGTTGTTGCGGTAGCGGTAAATCTTATACTGAACTATATTCTTATTTTCGGCAAATTCGGTGCGCCTACACTTGGTGTAAAGGGTGCTGCCATCGCAACGGTAATATCCCGTTTTGCGGAACTTGCAATTGTGGTGATATACACCCATCGCAATATAGCAAAGTATCCTTTTGTAAAGGGAATTTACAGAAGTTTCTATGTCCCTTCGGGCCTTGTGGGAAGATTGTTTGTTAAGGGACTTCCTCTTATGCTTAACGAAACATTGTGGGCGGCAGGTGTTGCAACGGTAAACCAGTGCTATTCCGTACACGGTCTTGATGCTGTGGCGGCGGTAAATATTTCTCAAACATTCTGGAATGTGGTATCCATAGCTCATATGGCGGTGGGTGCGGCAATAGGTATAATTCTAGGGCAGATGCTTGGCGCCGACCGATTAAGTGAAGCGAAAAGCGACTCGTATAAACTGATAGCCACATCGGTTGTAATAGCGACGGCGGTTGCACTTTGCTATGCGGTATGTGCCGAGTTTATACCCCTTGCCTACAACACCGAGTCCGAAATACGGCTTCTTGCTACGCGGCTTATGCAGATAACTGCTTTGGCGATGCCTTTTGAGGCGCTTACACATTCCTCCTACTTCACACTGCGTTCGGGCGGAAAAATGCTGATAACATTTATATTCGACAGCGGATTTATGTGGATTGTCACCGTTTTGCCCGCGTTTTTACTCTGTCGGTTTACCGATATACCGTTTTTGTGGCTGTTTGCTGCAGTACAGTTTGTATCGGTAATTAAAGGGATAGTCGGTGCGGTTCTGGTAAAGAACGGCTTTTGGGTGAAGAATATAATAGAAAAGGATATTAAAAAGGAGTCTTGATGGGTTCAAGACTCCTTTTTTCACTTTACAAATATGTTGTTTAAGTTTATAATCAAAGTATAAATTTAATGAGGTGACCGATATGTATATGAAGTTAAAGGACGGAAAATCAAAGGTTTTAACACTTAGTTACGACGACGGCGTTGTGCAGGATATCCGACTTATCGAAATTATGGATAAGTATGGTCTTAAGGGTACCTTCAACATAAACACCAACCAGTATCTTCCCGAAGATACGGTTCGCGAAAAATATTGCGGCAGAATGACCCTTTCTGAAGCACAAAAACTGTATAAAGATTCCGGACATGAGGTCGCCGTTCATGCGATGAATCATCCCTATTTGGAACAATTAAAGACCGAAGAAATATTTGATGAGATTTTGGGTGATCGCAGAAATATTGAGCGTCAGTACGGCATTATTGCAAGGGGTATGGCATATCCTTTTGGCACATATAACGATAATGTTGTTGATTGTCTTTCAAAATGCGGAATTTGTTATTCCAGAACAACAAAAAGTACCGACGGTTTTAAGTTTCCGGATAACTGGCTGACACTTCATCCTACCTGTCATCACAACAGTCCTAAACTTATGGAACTTGCTCATCGTTTCGCCGAAAACACGCCGTGGGCGCCAAATGAAAATTGGATGTTCTATCTTTGGGGGCACAGTTACGAGTTTGACAACAATGATAACTGGAATGTGATTGAAGAATTTGCTGAGTATATCGGTGGCAGAGATGATGTATGGTATGCCACAAACATAGAGATTTATGATTACATAAAAGCTTACGAGGCTTTGCAGTACAATGTTGACAGAACACTTGTGTTTAATCCCACTGCTACTGATGTCTGGTTCCTTGAACGGGGTCGCACCTATTGTATTCATGGCGGCGAGACACTAAAAATATAGGTAACAGAATGAAAAAGTATGATTTTATTGTGGCGGGCGGCGGCCTTTCGGGTGTTGCTGCGGCGGTAAGTGCCGCAAGGCAGGGGCTTAAAACCTTGCTTATCGAAAGAAACGGTGCACTTGGCGGTGCCATAACCAACAATCTTATTTATCCTTTTATGTGCTATTGGACGACTGATGCAGAAAACGGCAACCGCAAGGATTTGAGTGCAGGTATTTTCAGTGAAATGCGCGAAAGGGAAAAGGATTATCCGTCGGTCGGAAGCGGCATACACTTCAAACCCGAATACTATAAATTTATTCTTGACGATATGATAAGTGAAGCAAATGTGGATGTTCTGTTTCACGCAACGGTTTTTGAGGTAGACATCAATGGCACAAAGTTAAAATCACTCCGAGTGGTAACGAAATCGGGTGTAATGGAGTTTGAGGCCGATTTCTTCTGCGACGCCACGGGTGATGGTGAACTGTTTTATCTTGCCGGATGTGATTATCAACTCGGTCGCGAAAGTGATGGACTGTGTCAGCCGATGACCACATGTTTTAGAATGAGCGGCGTTGATATAGAACAATTTGATTGTGACCGCGCCCAACTTCAACGCATCTATAAGGAACAAAAAAAGAATGGACGCATACAAAATCCACGCGAGGATATTCTTGTTTTTAAGGACATCGGCGACGGTATACTTCATTTTAATACTACCAGAATAATAAAGCACGACCCAACCGATGCTTTTGATGTAACTGCGGCAGAGATTGCCGCACGGCGTCAGGTATGCGAGATGGAAAAGTTTTTGCGTGAGAATTCCTCTGCTTTCGATAATGCCACTATAATCTCGGTCGCAAATGAGATAGGCGTAAGGGAAAGCCGCAAACTTAAAGGTGTGCATATACTTACGGTTGATGAACTTAAAGGTATGGTTGATTTTGATGATGCAATAGCGCTTGGTAACTACGATATTGATATTCACAATCCTGCAGGCAGCGGCACTTCGCACTACTATTTTGGTAAAGGCGAATACTATAAAATACCTTATAGGTCGTTATTGCCTAAAGAATATGACAATCTGCTTGTCTGCGGAAGATGTATTTCCGCTACCCACGAAGCACAGGCGTCAATAAGAATTATGCCTATATGTGCTACCCTTGGTCAGGCGGCAGGTGTTGCGGCGGCAGTTGCAAAGAAAAGCGGCTGTAACGCCCACAGCGTTAATGTTTCCGCCCTTCGTGATACTTTAAGACAACTTGGTGCGGCAATAGATTAAAAAATGGGTTTGTGCCACATGGCACAAACCCATTTTTGTTATCCTAAAGAGTCCTTTTTATTGGTAACTACCTGCACATCATAGCAGTTGAACATTTCGTCTGTATTTTTGGGTCTGCTCTTTTGTGTCAGCAAACTTACTATCGGAACAAGTATCAGTCCGCCCACCATAGCAAATACGCCTGAATAAAGTGAGTTTGCAAATACGAATTTAAGCACTGAATTTGTGGGGGTGAACACCTTCATACTGATAAGCAACTGAACTATCTCAAGTCCGGTGCCGAATATGAAACTCGTTACAACGGCGGCACGGGTGGTTTTCTTCCAGTACAGAACGTACAGGAACGGCGCAAGGAATGCTCCTGCCAGTGCTCCCCAAGAAACACCCATCATCTGTGCTATAAATACCGAGTCTGCCCAGACGGAGTCTTTAAGTATGGCAATTACTGCCGAAAGTGCGATGAAGAATACAATGAACAGTCGCATAATGAATACGCTCTTCTTTTCGCTAACTGCCTTTTTCTTTTCCAGTTTCGGTTTGATAACATCGAGTGTAAGTGTTGAAGAAGATGTAAGAACAAGGGACGACAATGTGGACATTGAAGCGGCCAGTACCAGCACGATGATAAGGGAAACCACAAAGGGGGCAAGGTCGGAAAGAATGGTGGGAACGACCTTATCAAATTTAACAACACCGCTTTCGGAGATATGTCCGCCCTGAATCATCTGACTTTCATAGAGGCGACCGAATCCGCCAAGGAAGTAGCAACCTCCGGCAACGATGATGGCAAATATTGTGGAGATAACGGTTCCTTTTTTTATGGAACCTTCATCTTTAATAGAGTAGAATTTGCCGACCATCTGGGGCAGACCCCATGTGCCTAGCGAGGTGAGCATTACAACAAAGAACAGGAATATCGGGTTTGGACCGAAGATGGATGTGTATTCGCTTCCTGCCTTTTCGCCGAGAGCGGCAACGGCTTCGGTGAAACCGCCGTTTTGCATAAGCACCGCGGCGATAACAACGATAATTCCCACAAGCATAATAATGCCCTGAATAAAATCGTTTATTGCGGTTGCCATATATCCGCCGAAAATTACATAAATACCCGTAAGTACCGCCATAGCAATAACGATTGTCCAATAGGGAATGTTGAATACATTGTTGAAAAGTGAGGACAGTCGGTTGTAAAGAGAGACGGTGTAGGGGATAAGAAATACGAAAACAATAATCGAAGCGATTATTTTAAGTGACTTTGAACCATAACGCTTTTCAAAGAAATCGGGCATGGTTTTAGAACCTAAATGCTGGGTCATAACACGGGTGCGTCTGCCAAGCACCACCCAGGCAAGAAGTGAGCCGATAAAGGCGTTTCCAAGGCCTATCCAGGTGGATGCAAGACCGAAATTCCAACCAAACTGACCTGCATAACCTACGAATATAACGGCGGAAAAATAGGATGTTCCGAAGGCAAAAGCGGTGAGCCATGGACCTACCGAACGACCGCCTAAAACGAACGAGTCAACATTTGTTGCGTGCTTGCGGCAATAGAATCCTACACCGAGCATAAGTGCAAAAAAGCAGATGAGCATCGGAATGGAAATGATCATTGTGGTTGTCATAAATAGTCATCCTTTGTGTAAATTTATGCAAAATGGGTTGCTTTCTACAAACTTTACCACTCTGCGACGCTTTTGTCAATAAAAAATTGCTTTTTTATGCGTTTCTATTGACTTTTTGCTTTCTAAAAAGTAAAATATAAAATATTAAAAAATATAATGAGGAAATAATTAATATGACTATTGTACACCTATTGGAAGAAAATGCAAAAAAATATGCGCAGGATGTTGCTCTGGTAGAGATAAATCCCGAGCAACCCGAAACACGAAAACTCACCTGGCATGAATATGAGTTGGTAGAGCCTACAGCCCGTGTGCAGCACTACCGCCGTGAGATAACCTGGGAAGTGTTCAATGAAAAGGCAAACCGTCTTGCGAATATGTTGTTGCAGAACGGAATAGGCAAGGGCAAGAAGGTCGCTATCCTTCTGATGAACTGCATTGATTGGCTGCCGATATACTTCGGTATTCTCAAAGCAGGTGCACTTGCGGTTCCGCTTAACTTCCGCTATTCTTCGGACGAGATAGACTACTGTCTGCAACTGGCCGAGGCTGATGTTCTTATTTTCGGTACCGAGTTTGTCGGTCGTGTCGAAGCGGTTGCTGATAAAATAAGCAAGAATTGCACCCTTATCTATTTCGGTGCAGGTTGTCCTGCTTTCGCCGATGATTATAACGACCTTATTTCGGAGTGTTCGGGCAACTTCCACGATTGCGAACTTACCGAAGCCGATGATGCCGCTATCTATTTTTCCTCGGGAACAACAGGATTTCCCAAGGCAATATTACATAACCACGAAAGTCTTATACATTCCTGCAGGGTAGAGCAGAACCACCATTCGCAAACTAAGGACGACTGTTTTTTGTGCATACCGCCCCTTTATCATACGGGCGCCAAGATGCACTGGTTCGGAAGTCTTATTACCGGTTCCAAAGCGGTTATCCTTAAGGGAACCCAGGCAAAGAATATACTCAGTGCTGCAAGTGAGGAAAGGTGCACTATCGTTTGGTTGCTGGTGCCGTGGGCGCAGGATATTCTCAATGCGCTTGACCGTGGCGAGATAGACCTTTCGGAATACGACCTTTCAAACTGGCGGCTTATGCACATAGGCGCTCAGCCCGTACCGCAGAGCCTTATTCGCCGTTGGCTTGAATACTTCCCCGAACATCAGTACGATACCAACTACGGCCTTTCTGAATCAATAGGCCCCGGTGCTGTTCATCTTGGCGTGGAAAATGTACACAAGGTTGGTGCCATAGGCGTTCCCGGTTACGGTTGGCAGGTAAAGATAGTCGATACCGAGGGTGAAGAGGTCTCACAGGGCAATGTAGGCGAACTTTGCCTTAAAGGCCCCGGTGTTATGACCTGCTACTATCGCGATGATGCCGCAACCGCTGCAACGCTTAAGGACGGTTGGCTTTATACCGGCGATATGGCTATGCAGGACGAGGACGGATTTATCTACCTTGTTGACCGTAAGAAGGATGTTATTATCACGGGCGGTGAAAATCTTTACCCCGTTCAGATAGAAAACTTCCTGTCTGCCCATCCCAAGATAAAGGATGTTGCCGTTATCGGTCTTCCCGATACGCGACTGGGCGAGATAGCAACTGCTATTATCGAGGTAAAGCAGGATATGCAGTGTACCGAGGAGGAAATCAACGAATTTTGTATGAGTCTTCCCCGTTACAAGCGCCCCAGAAAGATAATTTTTGCCGATGTTCCCCGTAACCCCACAGGTAAGATAGAAAAGCCCAAACTCCGCAAGATATACGGTGGAGAGGCGCTTGTTGATTCACAGAATAAATCGTAGGAGAGTAAAACAAATGAAGAAATTAATGATTGGCAATCAGGCCGTTGCTCAGGGTCTGCACGATGGCGGACTGGGTGTTGTGTCCAGTTATCCCGGCACCCCTTCGACCGAAATAACCGAATTTTTATCTAAATATGACGATATCCGCAGTGAATGGGCACCCAACGAAAAGGTGGCGGCAGAGGTCGCTTTTGGCGCCAGTCTTGCAGGGGCAAGAAGTGCCTGCGCTATGAAACACGTGGGTCTTAATGTTGCGGCAGATCCGCTTTTTACCCTTTCGTATACGGGTGTAAACGGTGGTCTTGTAATATGTGTTGCCGATGACCCTGCGATGCATTCTTCCCAGAACGAGCAGGACTCCCGTCACTATGCTATTGCTTCCAAGGTTCCTATGTTGGAACCTGCCGATTCTAACGAGGCATACATATTTGCAAAAAGTGCATTTGAACTTTCGGAAAGGTTTGATACGCCCGTACTGCTTCGTATGTGCACCCGTATTGCACACAGTCAATCGATAGTGGAAACTTGTGAACCGATACCTGCGGTGCTCAAGGATTACGAGAAAAATCCTGCGAAGTATATTATGATGCCTGCAAATGCTATAAAGCGTCATCCTTTTGTAGAGGACCGCACCAAGGCTATTGCGGAATTTGCTAATGATTGCATTTATAACACC
>JAZOBW010000230.1:0-1700 GCA_045596185.1 Acutalibacteraceae bacterium
ACGACATGGCTACGATCCGACTTGATAATGCGTACCCGTGCAAAGGCTGTTAATTTCGGCATTGTCTACGGAATAGGTGCCTTTTCACTGGCAAAGGATATTGGTGTATCCCGGGCACAGGCGGCTCAGTATATCAAAGACTATCTTGCCGCCTATGTCGGTGTTGCAAACTATATGGACAGTGTTATAGAAAATGCAAAACGGGACGGATATGTCACCACTGCATTTGGCAGACGCCGGTATCTGCCCGAACTTGCATCCTCTAACCATATGATGCGTGCCTTCGGCGAAAGGGTTGCAAGAAATGCACCCATTCAGGGAACTGCCGCCGATATTATCAAGATAGCAATGATAAATGTAAGCCGCAGACTTAAAAAGGACTTCCCCGATTCACGACTTATTCTTCAGGTGCACGATGAACTTATCGTTGAATGTCCCGAAAAGGATGCCGATGCAGTTTGCAAAATCCTTTGCGAAGAGATGGAAAATGCCGCAAACCTTAAGGTTAAACTTTCGGTAGATGCACACACAGCCGAAAACTGGCTTGAGGCTAAGGGCTGATTATGAAAATAATATTCATTTGTACGGGAAACACCTGCAGAAGTCCGATGGCAGAAGGATATCTTAAATCAAAAAATATATCAGATATAAAGGTGTGCAGCAGAGGAATTTTTGCAAACGGTGAACCCGTTAGCAAAAATTCAGCGGCGGTCTGTCGGGAATGTAACATTGATATCTCCGCCCATATTTCCACACCGCTTTCCCCCGAAGATCTTGATGCCGACAGATTTTACTGTATGACAACTTCCCATCGTCAGATACTTTTATCTGTGGGAATAGAAGAAAGCAAGGTCTTTGTTCTGGGTGACGGCATACCCGACCCTTTCGGCGGAAGTATTGAAGACTACCGCTATTGCCGTGATGAGATTTTCGCCCGAATAGATAACCTTGATATCTGCAAAATTTTGATAAAAAATGCCATTCACAGCGATATTACCGATATTGCGGCACTTGAAAAGGAGTGTTTTTCCTCCCCATGGTCGGAAAATGCAATCGAGGAATCGATGAATTTATCAACCCGTTTCTTTGTCGCCGAAACCGATGGCAAAACAGTGGGATATCTGGGAGTCTCTGCCGTTGCCGACGAGGGATATATAACAAATATCGCCGTAACCGAGGCATATCGCAGATGCGGTATCGGCAGAATGCTTTTGGAAAAATGTTTTGAAATGTCAAAAGAACTTTCACTTGTATTTATTTCCCTTGAAGTAAGGACTTCAAACACTGCGGCCATATCACTTTACGAAAAAATGGGTTTTTCTGCCGAAGGACGGCGTAAAAATTTCTATACCCATCCCACAGAAGATGCAATTATTATGACAAGAAGGTTTTCAAAGTAAATGAAGATTTTAAGTATTGAATCCTCCTGCGACGAGACTGCCGCAGCGGTCTGTGAAGGAAGACACATTCTTTCAAATGTTGTTTCCTCACAGGTGGAAGAACACCGCATTTACGGCGGCGTTGTTCCCGAAATTGCCTCACGCAGACACACCGAAGCAATCAGTGCGGTTTGTGAACAGGCGCTTGAAGATGCAGGTATCACATACAGCGATATTGATGCGATTGCCGTAACCTTTGCACCCGGTCTTATCGGTGCATTGCTTGTAGGGGTAAACTTTGCAAAAGGTCTTGCCCTTTCT
>JAZOBW010000231.1:0-10254 GCA_045596185.1 Acutalibacteraceae bacterium
ATAGTAACCACCTCTATTTAGTTTTTAGAACACTTATGTTCTACACAAAGTATAGTACACTTGTGTTCTAAAGTCAATAGTACAAATCAGTTCTATGATATAATCTACCTAATGCACAAAATAAGGAGGTGATTCTATATGAAATATGCACAAAGAATTAGAGAATTGAGAGAAGACAAAGACCTAACACAAAGCGATATTGCAAATTTATTACAAATTAACCAAACTGTATATAGTAGATATGAGAACGAAAGAAACCAAATGCCAATACACCACTTAATATCGTTAAGTGTTTTTTATAATGTTTCCGCCGATTATATACTTGGTTTACCCGATTTGCCTTATCCAAAGAGGTAAAAACTACCCCAATTTTACCCAATTACCCAACTTTTTTTTCATAGTTGGGTAATTTTTAATGCCTAAAAATGGCTTAAATAAGCCTTTTTTTATAAAATTACCCAATTACACACCGTTCACATAGGACGCGGATATGTGAACGGTACTTGCAAACAAGGGAGGTATTGACTTTGTGCTATCAATTAAGCAATACAATTCCAACCCTTGGGTGTACAGACTTGCTATACATTCTGCCCCTATAAAGCGAGTGCTAACACACATTTCACAATAAAAGACCCCTGCTATCAGCAAGGGTCTTTGTCTTTTTCAATATTCATTTTGTATAATTGAGCATATCGTTTTTTTAGGATCTGCTCTTATAGTTCCCTATGAGGCTGCATGTTATTAAAAATTAAGCAAAACGTAATTGTTACAAAATTACATTAACAATTACATTAAATAGTATACATATAGCAACCCCACAGAAAGTTGGTATCAAAAACGCTGCTATTGTCCATTTTATTGAACCGGTTTCTTTTTTAATAGTTATCAATGTTGTTGAACATGGCCAATGCATCAATGAGAATAACATAGTGCTTATTGCTGTTGTCCAAGTCCATCCATTTTCTGAAAAAAGTGTATGCATTTCGCTAAGTGTTATTGAATCGCTGATGCTGCCGTTAGATAAATATGCCATAATTGTTATTGGTATGACGATCTCGTTTGCAGGAAACCCCAAAATAAACGCCATTAGAATTACACCATCAAGACCCATTAGTTGTGCAAATGGATCAAGAAAATCTGCACAGTGCTTTAGAATGCTAACCTCCCCTATTTTTACATTTGCTACGGTCCAAATTAAAATTCCTACCGGTGCTGCTACTGCAGCGGCTCTTCCTAGGACAAAAAGAGTTCTATCGAAAACCGAATGTACTGCAACCTGCATAAATTGCGGTCTACGATACGGCGGCATTTCAAGGACGAATGATGAAGGTATTCCTTTTAGTAGGGTTTTTGAGAGTAATTTTGTTACAATAAAGGTCATAAAAACGCCGAAAATTATTATAATTGTAAGCAAAATCGATGATAAAATCGAATTTGTTAAACTACTTGATAAACCTACAAAGAACATAGTAATAATGGCTATTAGTGTTGGAAATCTGCCGTTACAGGGTACAAAATTGTTTGTTATTATTGCCAATATCCGTTCCCGGGGTGAATTAATTATACGACACCCTACAACACCGGCGGCGTTGCAACCGAATCCCATACACATTGTAAGGGCTTGCTTTCCGCAGGCGTTACATTTTCTAAAGGGTTTGTCAAGATTATAAGCAATACGAGGAAGATAACCGGAGTCTTCAAGAATTGTAAATAATGGAAAGAAAATTGCCATTGGCGGTAGCATAACTGCAACCACCCAAAATAGAACATTAAGTCCCCCATCGACAATCATGGAGTTTAACCATTCCGGCATTCCGATATTATCAAAAAATATGCCGACTTTTCCGCGGAAAACTGAAAAAATATTAAAAAGGTAGTCGGAAGGTACATTTGCGGCCGTAATTGTTAGCCAAAATATAAAAGATAATAATAAAATCATTATGGGAAATGCAGTTAGTTTTCCTGTAAATATCCTATCGAGTACACGATCTGTTTTTGAATATCCAATCTTTTTATATTTTACCGTATTTCTTGCAATTTCTTCGGCTTTTTTAACTATTGTATTTGCCGCTAAATCGGTATTATTTGTTATAATTTGATCCTTCGAAAGTATTTCTTCTAAAACGGATATTCTATTGAATATATTTTGGTCTAAATCTTCTAAAAATGCCCTGATTTTGGTTTTAAGACTATTACTTCCATCGATAAGGCGAAGGCTTAACCAACGGCTTTTAACTTCATCGGGGACAATTTTGGAAATTTCATGCTGAATAATTGAAACCGCGCTCTCTATAGCAGCGTTATAACTGATTTTTATACCATAATCACTGCTGTAAGTGTCTAAAGCATTTAATAGTTTATCACGGTCTTTTTTGTTTCTGGCAACACATCCAATTACGGGTACACCGAGTTGTTCTGATAAAAACTGTAGATTTACTTCAATTCCCTTTCTTTTTGCCTCGTCCATAAAGTTTATGCAAACGATTACTTTACTGCCGGTTTCAATTATCTGTAGTACAAGATTCAGATTTCTTTCCAAACATGTTGCATCACAAAAAACTACAACAAAGTCGGGATTTCCAAAACAGATGTAATCTCTGGCAATTTCTTCTTCTCTTGAATGTGAAAACAGCGAATAGGTGCCGGGAATATCAACAAAAATATAATTATGTTTTTTGGTATTGCAGTAACCGATGGCATTTGTAACTGTTTTGCCTGACCAGTTTCCGGTATGTTGCTTCAAGCCTGTCAGTGCGTTGAACATAGTGCTTTTTCCTACATTCGGATTGCCTGCAAGTGCAACAACTATATCATTTGATCCTTTTTTTATTTCTGTGAATCCGTTATCGAATGTGCCTGTTCCCACTGAACTTTTGGTTAACCCCATCTAAAACTCCTCCAAAGGTGAAACTGTTATTTTTTTGCAAACACTCTTTCTCAGAGCAATAACTGCACCTCTTATTAAGATTGCAATAGGGTCACCGAGCGGACTGATACCAATACAGGTTATTTCTGTATCTTCAATTAAACCAATATCAATCAGTCGTCTGCGCATTTCCCCTTCTATATTGAGATTAATTACACAAACGCGTTGATGAGGCTTTATTTTATCCAGTGTTATCAAAAGACCGTTCACCCCTACAAATAGTATAAACTAATATATGCTATTCGAAGAGTGGTGAAAATGTTAAAGGCACCAATAACGGTGCCTTTATTATTTAGCAAGAGGATGAAATTTAGCGTAATTCCTTACATATTTATTCTTGATGAACTGTGCGTAAATCTGAGTGGATGAAATATCGGCGTGACCCAGCATTTCTTTTATATCGCTCAGTTGCGCACCGTTTTCTAATAGATGTGCCGCAAAAGAGTGACGCAATGTGTGTGGTGTTATATCCTTTTTAATCCCTGCAGCCTCGGCATAGTGTTTTACAATTTTCCAGAAACCTTGTCGCGACATCGGAGCACCATTCATATTGGTGAAAAGGCGGTCTTCTTCGTCGCTTTGGACGATAGCGGGTCTGATTGATGTTATGTATTCGGAGAGATGCCTTGCTGCGGTGGGATATATAGGAACGATTCTTTCATTACGGGTACTGTGCATATGTAGTATTCCGAGTTGTAAATTCACATCCGAAAGTGTAAGTTCGATAAGTTCCGAAACGCGTATTCCCGTAGCGTATAATAATTCAAGCATCGCTTTGTCACGAATGCTTTTATAGTCGTTCCCACTGGGTTGAGCGAGTAGTCGCAGAATTTCGTTTGCTTCGAGTACGCCGGGAAGTTTTTGGGCTGCCCTTTTGGTTTTAATACTTATTGCCGGGTTGGAAACGATAATATCTTTTGAAACAAGAAAACGGAAGTATCCGCGAAGAGATGCGGTGATTCTGATGCATGTTGCTTCGGATTTACCGATTTTTGTAAGGTGATTCAAATATTTTTTAAGGGTTCCTTCGTCAATATCGGCGACATTGTGTATCTTTTTATCGGTGCAATACTGAATGAACTGTGAAATATCACGAATATACGCTTCAAGAGTATTAGAAGACGATTTTTTAACCGTAGTGAGATAGATTCTGTATTCCTGAATGTAATCCTTCATATTGCACCTCCTGAATTAAAATTGAAAGAATCGCAACAGCGTTTTTGTAAGCAAGGCATCTGCAAGAGCAGAAACAATCGCAATAATGCTTAACAATAAATATCTTCCGCAATAGTTTTTGAAATCAATGCACAAATTTATAGGTCGGCTTTTGGGTAGTGTGGTTTTTGCCAACAGCAGCGAAAAACCTATAGATTCTCTTGCGGAAAAAGTTAAGCAGATAAAAAATATAAGTACGGGCGGCAGAAGAACAACAGCGTTAAATGCTATTCCCTTCAGTGCGTATCCGGAATATAAAAAGGCAGAAAAATTGCCGTACCAAAAGCCGCAAAGAGCAATAAACAACGGAACGGCAATAACGCCCATTAGCGAAGTACCACATAAATAACAAACAATTAAAACTGCGGCATTGGTTAAAAAAGAAGTAAACAAAACGGCGAAGAAAGATCGCCCCTGTCTATTGGATATAAAAAAAGAAAATGTATTTTCCGCCAGTCGCTGTGCAGTATTACTACCCGAATAACTAAACACACCTGCTGTAATACCCAACACGAATGTAATACACAAAATGATAATCACACGGTTTTTAACAATATAATTGAGAAAACCTAAATTTTTAAGTGATACTACCCTACTTGTCTTCACAAAATCCTCTCCTTTGCTTTCGTACAATACTATGCAAGGATTGGACAAGATATGCTACACAATATTTTGAAAAAATTGTTTTTATCTTCACAATATTTTGTAAAAAACAAATGTTATGTAAACAAACAGTGGTTAAAAAAGCAGCCGCTTGAATTAGTGGAGAAACTATTCAAGGGTTGCTAAAAATAATAGAATACACTTAAAAAGGAATGTTGAACTACTGTATATAATATTTATACTACAAAAAAAGAATTATGTCAACAAGATTTTTTGTTTTCTAAAATGTTATGTTAACTGTTTATGTAAACCACACCAAATATGGTTGTTGTAATGTTATGTTAACCCAATTTGTAGTAAAATACTTTACAAATTTTATTGTTTGTTGTATACTGATTTTACAAAAGCGTAAGGAAGGAAATTAAATGAAAAAAACCGTAATTATTACAGGCGCCTCTAAAGGCATCGGCGCCGCAACCGCTATCCTTTTTGCTGAAAAAGGTTGGAATGTTGTTTTGTGCTATAATGAATCTTTTGAATCTGCAAAATTACTCTCTCGTTCCCTATCGGAACGCGGATATTCTGTTATGCCTTTTAAGGTGAATGTTGCAAATAAACCCGAAACGGAACTGCTTATAAAAGAGACCCTTTATAAGTTTGGCACGGTTGATGCTTTTGTTAATAATGCCGGTATTTCACATATCGGACTTATAACCGATACAGACGAATATGATTCTAACAGAATTTTTGATGTTAATCTAAAGGGTGTATATAATTGTTGCAGGGCTGTTACACCGGCGATGGTAAGTCAGAAATCGGGCAAAATTATAAATATTACCTCAATGTGGGGTGAAGTTGGTGCTTCGTGTGAGGTTGCTTATTCTGCCTCTAAAGCAGGTGTAATCGGGCTTACAAAGGCTCTTGCAAAAGAACTGGCACCAAGCGGCATTACAGTGAACGCCGTCTCTCCCGGAATGATAGAAACATCTATGAATTCACATTTCAGTGTTGAAGAACTGGCAGAATTTGTTGAGGAAATTCCTTTAGGTCGTATGGGTGATGCGTATGAAGTTGCTCAGGCGGTATACTTTCTTGCCAGTGAAAGCGCAGACTATATAACCGGTCAGGTATTGTCTGTAAACGGTGGATATGTTATGTAATGTCAATAATAGACAACGCCTGTCTCAAAAATTTGAGACATGCGTTATTTTATTTTAATTCGGCAATTGTAACACCGTTCTCCCCTTCTCCGAAGAGACCAATGCGGAAAGTAGAAACATTTCTGTGTGAACGCAGATATGAATGGACGGCACTGCGAAGAACGCCTGTGCCTTTACCGTGAATTATAGTTATTGTATTTATACCTGAAACAATAGCGTTATCAATATATTTGTCCAATTCCATAATCGCTTCATCTGATGCCATACCTCGTAGATCTATCTCACCCGAAACAATTCTATCTGCCTTTGATGCGATACCGGTAACCTTACGGGTTTTCTTTATTTCGGTGCTTTGTGTGTTCTTCTTTACACGCAATTCATCGAATGAGACCCACATTTTCATAGAGCCCGACATTACCTGAGCACGATTTGCTGATTCATCGGTCTGAATAACTGTTGCGTCACGATTAAAAGAAGAAAGGATAACAATTTCGCCTTTTTGAGGAATTTTACTTAGTCTTTCACCGCTGTGTATTTGTGTTACGACCGGATCGGCGGCATCCTCCATTTCTCTGATTCCTCTTTTATAATCAGAACGTGCCTGTTCAAGTGTTTTTGAGGAGTTTTCTGCGTTGAATTTTTTCTTCATTTCTTCGAGTTCGTTCAAAAGTAGTGAAGAACGGTAACGGGCATTTTCGATTATATCGGCGGCTTTTTGGCGTGTCTGCTCCATAAGTTTTTCTTGCTTTATCTTAAATTCATGTTCAAGTTGATCTGCTTTCTTTTTCGCAGCGGCAAGTTCGCTTCTTAACCTTGCAGCCTCTTTTCGATCGGCATCGGCGCACTGCCGTGCCTTTTCAAGACTTGCAACCACCCTTTCAAAACGGGTATCGTCGTCTGAAAGTTCATTCTCAGCCTTTTCAATTATATAATCATTAAGACCCAATCTTCTTGAAATAGCAAAAGCATTGGAGCGTCCCGGTACACCTATTATTAGCCGATATGTTGGCTTTAATGTGTTAACATCAAATTCGCATCCTGCATTTTCTACCCTTTCGGTATCTAATGCATAGGATTTAAGTTCGGGATAGTGGGTAGTGGCGATAGACTTTGCACCTAAACTTTTGATGTGTGAAAGAATCGCTTGGGCAAGTGCAGCACCTTCAACAGGATCGGTACCTGCACAAAGTTCATCAAATAAGACAAGTGAATTATCATCACACTCAGAAAGTATGGAAATAATATTTACCATATGCGAAGAAAAGGTGGAAAGTGACTGTTCTATACTTTGCTCATCGCCGATATCGGCAAAAATTCTGCTGAAAACTGAAATTTCACTGTTATCGTCTGCCGGTATCATAAGACCGCACATCGCCATTAGAGATAACAGACCTACGGTTTTAAGCGATACGGTTTTACCACCCGTATTAGGTCCGGTGATAATTAACTGATCAAAATCATCGCCAAGATTTACCGAAATTGGAACGACATTTTTGGTAGGAATAAGGGGGTGACGCGCTCTCTTAAGATTTATATAACCGTTATTATTTATTTTCGGTACAACAGCGCCCTGTTTTACAGCAAGATTTGCTTTTGCAAATATTAAATTCAACTCGCAAAGTGCGTTGTAAGAGTTTTTTATACCTTCGGCGAAGTCAACTACAAGTGCAGAAAGTTCGGCTAGAATACGGGCAATTTCGTCCTGCTCACGCGCCTTAAGAACACGTATCTCGTTATTAGTTTCAACTACCGACATCGGTTCTATAAATAAGGTTGAACCGGTGGCAGAGGTATCGTGGACGATGCCCTTGATTTCGCCTTTGTATTCTGAACGCACAGGAACAACAAATCTTCCGTCGCGTTGTGTGATGATATAATCTTGAAGGAATTTTGAGGATTTACCCTTAACGATTTTTTCAAGATCTTCACGAATTTTTATAGAATTGTTTGCAATCTTACGGCGTATATCGGCAAGTTCCGCAGATGCGGCGTCATTGATTTCGTCCTCTGATTTAATTGCAAAATGTATCTTATCTTCAAGAAACTTATTGGGGTTTAGTGCAGAAAAAAAGTAATCAATAGAAAGTTCGTTTATACTTTGACAGTTACTTCGCCAAGATTTTACCGAACGGATTATACGCAGGTTTTCGGCGATTCCCAATAGTTCTGCCGCCGAAAGTGTTGCTCCCAGTTCAGCACGAGTTACTGCAGAGGTGAAATTCTTAGCACTACCAAATGCAGGGGCAGAAAAACGCATAACAAGCGTATATGCTTCGCGAGTTTGCAGTAAAAGCCGATTTACTTCATTTATTTCAAAACTTGGCTGAAGGTTAAGTATTCTTTCCTTAACATCATCAATTGATGCTTCATCAGCTAATTTTTGCAAAATTAAAGGTAATTCGAGCGTATTAGCATGTTTTTCAAAACGGTATGCCATTCAAAATTTCTCCTATTTTACAGTGTTATAAAAGTCAAGTGTAGTAAAGTGATGATCGGTTTGAACAGTTATGTATTTTTCGGTAAGCGCAGAAAGATATTTTGCATCGTTTTCGGGAATCGAAAAAGAATACAGTTGCGGAAATTTGCAAAAAACAATATGGCGCATCGCTTCAAGAACGGTACGATTTATTCTAATCAATCCTTCGCCTGTTTGGCAATCGTCACAAAAAAGTTTGCCGTCAAAAATTCTGAAATGCATAATATCATCGTCGAATTCACCGCAGTGATCACAGGCAATTAGGTTTGGCATATACCCAGAAATTGCCGCAATACGAAGTTCGGTTATAGCCTTTATCAGAATAGAAGAACGGGTGCCTTCGTTGATGAAGTTGAGAGAGTTAAGAATAAGACGTAAAAATTCATCGGTGGATGAATCCTGAGGACCTAGAACAGCGCATAATTCACAAAAATATTGTGAAAGTGCCAAAGCGGTTATATCACTTCCGGAACCGAAAAATATTTTATTTGGTATTGCTTCCTGAACACGGTATGTATCCCCTTTCTTCTGTAAATGAAAAGAGGAATAGGCTAATAGGCCGGTTGCAGCGCCTCGCTTACTTTTAATGTTCTTAACACCTGCTGCATAGGCTTTAATTACACCCATGTCACGTGTCATAAGGGTTATAAGGCGGTCGCTTTCCCCGATATTTATCTCTTTTATTACCAACGCATCGGTTGTGATATTCACCGTCTTCACCCCTGTTAATAAAATCCGTACGGCAGGAATCAACAAATTTAAGATAGTCCTCTACCCTACCACTTAAAATGAATCTTGACCAATTATACTCAGCGTTCATAAATACCCCTCCGACAACAGTTTGATATTAAAATTGTTGCCGAAGGAACAATAAATATATGAGGAAATATAAGTCAATCGATTTGATCAAGACCAAAATTTTTAATATAGTGTTGTTGGTTGCGCCAGTTTTCCCGTACCTTAACCCAAAGTTTCACAGAGGCGCGAATACCGAAGAATTCTTCAATATCCGCTCTGGCCATAGAGCCGATTTTTTTTAGCATACTACCGCCTTTTCCGATGATAATCCCCTTGTGAGATTCTCTTTCGCAGTAGATAACCGCCTCTACTTCTAAAATAGGCTCACCGTCGGCGGTGTCGCGCTCAAAAAATCTTTCAAGATCAACGGCAATGCCGTGTGGTACTTCTTTGTCTAGGTTACGCAATAGTTTTTCACGAATCATTTCGGCAACCATTACCCTTTCGGGTTGGTCTGTAACATCATTATCGTCAAAAAAATGGGGAGATGGCTTGGTGAAGTTATAAAGTTCATTTATAAGTATATCTACACCATCGGAATTTTTAGCGGAAAGCGGTATTACAGCCTTAAAATCATAAAATCTGCTGTATAAATCAATAGTTTTAAGCAAATCATCTTTATTTTTTACAAGGTCAATTTTATTTATCGCAAGTACACAGGGCAAATTACGTTTTTTAACCGATTCTAATAGAGCAATTTCTGCAGGAGGAAGTTGTCCTTCGCTAAGTTTGAAATCAGGGGCGGCATCAACAACAAGTACAGCGGCATCAACATCAGACATTCCGCTTTCAACCGCCTTTATCATATTCGTTCCAAGTAAATTATGCGGTTTGTGGAAACCTGGTGTATCGATGAAAACAAATTGCGTTTCCTGACGAGAATATACACCTATAATTCTTGTCCTGGTTGTTTGAGGTTTATTTGATACTATTGCAACCTTTTGACCGAGAATACGATTCATTAGGGATGATTTTCCGACATTCGGTCTTCCGATAATTGTAATAAAAGCAGATTTCTGTTCCATAATATCCTCTTTCAGACCTTTGTAATAGCAAGTCCGAGTCTTTCAAGTATC
>JAZOBW010000232.1:0-1759 GCA_045596185.1 Acutalibacteraceae bacterium
CAGATGAAATCTTCAGGTAGTGTATCACCCTCGTAGATATATCCGCATACTTTGCAAACGAAACCTTTTTTGCCTTCGGTTTCGGGTTTTGGTTTAACGTTATCCTGATAGTAGGTATAGGTCATCGTTTCCTTATCGGAGATAACACGTGCTTCGGTAACTGAGCAGATAAACATACCGTGTGTGTCCAGATCGACATACTGTTCAACCTTAAGTGACATAAACGAGTTTATATACCGTGGGAGAATTATAAGTCCATTGTCCGAACGCAACGGTTTACATTCTGCAAATTTATCGGTATTTCTTCCGCTTATAAAACCGAATTTTTCAAATACCGAAAACGGCGCATCCTGAGTCAGGCAATTTATATTCATTTTACCCGTTTGTTTTATTATATGATGTGAGTAATTTTCTTTGCTGATGGTTACTGCTATTCTGTTTGGGGTGTTGGTAACCTGCGTAACGGTGTTTACAATGAGTCCGTTATCCTTTTTGCCATCATTTGATGTTACAACATAAAGTCCGTATCCGATATTGAATAGGGCAGACATATCATTTTTATCGGCAATATCGCCCTGCAGAGCAATATATTCTTTGCAAAGTTCATCTGCAAGGGTATTGAGTGCCGCAGCACTTTCATCATTCAGTGCCGAATGAATAGTAACGGTTGTATCGGCAAAGGTTATATTTTTGCTCTTTTCAAACATCGCTTTCATAACCTTAGCGGCAAGGGGTGCCCAACTTCCATTTTCGATGAACGCCACGGTACGGTTGCTGAAATTGCGTTCGGTGAGGTGATTGATAAATTCACGCATAAAGGGAAATATTTCGGCGTTGTAGGTGGTCGTTGCAAGAATAAGTTTGCTGTAACGGAAGGCATCCTCAACTGCTTCTGCCATATCGCATCTTGCAAGGTCGTTTACAACAACCTTGGGGCAGCCGTTTGAACGAAGTTTTTCCGCTAACTGCATAACTGCTCTTTTGGTATTGCCGTATACCGATGTGTAGGCGATAACGATTCCTTCCTCTTCGGGTTGATAACTTGACCAGATATCGTACAGATTGATATAATAGCCGAGGTTTTCCGAAAGCACTGGGCCGTGCAATGGGCAGATAATTTCAATATCAAGTCCTGCGGCCTTTTTAAGCAGATTTTGAACCTGTACGCCGTATTTGCCAACGATGCCGATGTAGTAGCGCCGTGCTTCGCAGGCCCAGTCCTCCTCGACGTCAAGCGCACCAAATTTGCCAAAGCCGTCTGCAGAAAACAAAACCTTATCTGTCGAATCATATGTCACGATAACTTCGGGCCAGTGCACCATAGGCGCGGTTACAAAGGTAAGGGTGTGTTTTCCCAGCGATAGTGTATCACCCTCTCCTACAACAACCTGTCTTTCAGCAAAATCGGTGCCGAAGAAATTTTTCATCATCTGAAAAGCCTTTGCAGATGAAACTATCTTAACATCCGGATATGTCCTTACAAAGTTCATAATGTTTGCCGAATGGTCGGGTTCCATATGCTGGATTATAAGGTAATCGGGATTTTTGCCACCGAGAGCGGATTCAATATTGTCAAGCCATTCGTGTGTAAATGCGGCGTCAACGGTATCCATAATAGCAATCTTTTCGTCAATGATTGCATATGAATTATATGACATTCCGTTGGGAACCTTGTACTGTCCCTCGAACAGATCAACCTTATGGTCGTTTACTCCGATGTATTTGATATCGTTTGTAATGAACATATTTACTCCACCTT
>JAZOBW010000233.1:0-23057 GCA_045596185.1 Acutalibacteraceae bacterium
GCCAACTCCTTGGCTCACAGAACGACATGGCTACGATCCGACTTCCCAAAACCATAAAATTAGGGGCTTGTGTTCAATAGGGCAAACTAGTGAGAATCTTAGTGTTTATGCGGGTTTGCAACGGTTTGCCCTATTATAACACAAGCCTCGATTCTTCTAACTATTCCAGTTGCTTTCATAATATATATAATAATCTCCTTGCTTTACAAAGCCCAACTGTTGGTATCTGTAAAACAAGGAGATTTATACTGCTTGAATTTACTTTTAATATCAAATGTGGTATAATAAATTAAAGGCGGTGAAAATATGAAGTTTATATTCAACGGAACGCTTGACGAACTAATAGAAACAATACACCTTAAAGCGAAAGAATATAACAAAGACATAGTTATATACGATAACGAACCAAACATTTTAGAAATCGGTTTTCAACGATTAAGCCATAATGGCGGCAGATTTTTTATCGCAAATGTTACGGATGAATCCAACAAAGTGATATTAGATGGCGAAATTAAAGATGTATTTCCGAGCCAAAAGAAAAGTAATTTCGGACGAATTTGGAGCGAGTTTACGGAATATCTTTTAGCATATATTTTCCTTGAAATCCTATTAATAATCCCTTGGTTATTTTTAAGAAATATTATTAGCCTTTGGATACCCCTCATTCTACCTATTATCTACTTAATAATCCGCCACTTTTTGAACAAAAAATATGATGAAAAATTGGACAAAGCGTTTACAGAGTTTATGTCTTGCTGCACAGCATACACATCCGACGCGAAAAATTGGTATGACGCATATAAAAAATTAGATTTAGCACAAGGCAAACTCCAAACCATCTGCGATGATGACCAAGATATGTTGCTTATCACTTATGAAGATGGTATGCAAATAGATGTCGGCTATATTGAGGAGGATAAAACCTACTACATTACTGTTGTAAAAGATGATACTATGGAATCTTGGAACAATCCGCTTGGGGTGTTTTCAACCAACGATAAATCAAAATTACCAACCGAATTGCAAAAAGCAATCTACAAATTCCGAAACATATAACCACAAAAGCGAGGTGAAATTCACTTCGCTTTTGCTATGTATAAATTTGCCCAAAAACCCGTTTTTGACACCAATGCGTTCAATGGGGCAAACCAGCGAAAACCCTAGTGTTTATGCGGGTTTCAAGCAGTTTGCCCTATTATAACACAAGCCCCTATTCTTCTAACTATTCCAGTTGCTTTCATATATAAATTCTCCTTTAATTTCAAATCGTGATGTTAGTATTTGTGATTTAAGAAAATTTATACTTTATAAAAACATCTTTTATTGATTGCGGTAGACTGATGGAGTCGTACCCTCTATTTCTGAAAATTTGCGGTTAAAAACACGCAACGAAAGAAAGCCACATTCCAAGGCAATTTCAGTAATTGTTTTTCCGGTAGTTTTCAAAAGCTTTTTACTTTCTTGTATGCGCAAATAGTTTACATACTGATTGTACGTTATTCCGATGCTTTTCTTGAAAAGTTTGGAAATATATGCATAATCAAAACCCACAGATGCTGACGCATCATAAAGCAGACATTTTTGCTTATAGTTTTCATTTACATACAGTAGTACTGATACAACTTTATCTTGTGAAAACAAATTCTTTTTTTCTGCGTATGTTCTTTCCTTATCAAATTCTCCGCAAATCTCATAAGCAGCTGAACGATAAAGAAACGGATTATCAACAGTTTTTTGTGACCATGCAAACTCAAACAAGTTATCCGTTGGAACAAAATTTCCGCTTCCATAATAATCCGGAACAAGATCCGGAGAAAAAATACATATATTGTGTGCACTGTTTTCAATTGCTCTATAGGAATGATATTGAAACGGAAAGATCAATACTGCCTGACCCGACTTCAGAATATATGTCCGTTTGTCAATCACAACCTCAGAAGTACCTCTGGTTTGCATATATAATTCAAATGAGCGATGAATATGGGACATGAAAGAAAAATTTTGTCCGCTGAAAATTCTGAATTCCTCCTCATTAAATGAGTGTTCTTTTTCAAAAAACATAATATCATACACCTTTTAAGACTAATTTTGTCTTATATTGTACCACAAAAGGCATAGAACATCAATGTAATATTTAATATAATCAAAACATCAAAAAATGAAAGGAGTATTCCTATGAATAAAACAAAAAAGGCACTTATTGTATACGGCGGCTGGGAAGGTCATGATCCCTGTGGCGTTGCGAGTGTGTTTGCAGAAATACTCAAAAAAGAAAAATTTGAGGTGGCAAAATCAGATACCCTTGATGTTTTTCTGACCGATTTAACAAAGTATGACCTCATTGTACCTATTTGGACAATGGGTGCTTTGACATCAGAACAAGAAAACAACGTGTGTGCGGCAATTGCAGCAGGTACGGGCATTGCTGGTTGCCACGGCGGAATGTGCGATGCTTTCAGAAATAACACACTCTGGCAATTTATGACCGGCGCCCAGTGGGTTGCACATCCGGGAAACGCAGATGTGACCTACGAAGTCAATATCAATAAAGCTTCTTCCGGTTCTCTTGTAGAAGACCTTGATGATTTTACGATCACAAGTGAGCAGTATTATATTCACGTTGACCCCGCTGTTGATATTCTTGCAACCACAACTTTTGCTCATCCGGGCAATCACACTGCCAATGGCAAAGTGACCGTTCCCATAGCATTTAC
The DNA here is from genome assembly GCA_045596185.1 of Acutalibacteraceae bacterium. Lineage (GTDB taxonomy): Bacteria > Bacillota > Clostridia > Oscillospirales > Acutalibacteraceae > UBA737. Next base: position 2,715 of record JAZOBW010000233.1, read on the forward strand.
AAAACGTTGGGGACAGGGAAAAGTTTATTATAACAGTTTGGGACATAACCGATACATTTTTGACATTCCTCAGGTTAGAGAAATGATGCGTCGCGGTTTCCTATACGCAGCAAGATGAAATGGAGGCGTAATGTTATGAAAATAGGAATTGTGGGTTGCGGAAATATAAGTGATATCTATCTGAAGAATCTCACAACGGTGTTTGAAAACACAACAGTTTATGCCGTATGCGATCTGGATGCCGCCAAGGCCACTGCACAGGCGCAGAAGTATCAGATAGAAAAAGTTTTGCCTTTGGATGAAATGCTTGCAGACCCGGAAATTGATATTGTATTGAATATCACAACCCCTAAAACACATTACAATATTTGTAAAAAGGCGTTGATTGCAGGCAAACATGTATATGTCGAAAAACCTCTCTCTATTTCTTACTGTGAGGGCAAAGAATTGTTATCCATTGCAAAAGAAAAAGGTCTGTATATCGGCGGTGCGCCCGATACGTTTTTGGGTGCAGGCCTTCAGACTGCGATAAAACTGATAAAAGAGGGCGCAATTGGCAAGCCGGTCGGTGGTGCGGCATACATGTTGTGCCCTGGTCATGAAAGCTGGCATCCCTCTCCTGAATTCTACTATGATATCGGCGGTGGCCCTCTGTTTGATATGGGACCCTATTATATCACGGCTTTGGTGCGGCTGTTGGGCCCTGTAAAAAGCGTATATGCGGTGGGAACAAAGGCGTTGGAGGAAAGAACAATCACGAGCAAGCCTAAATTCGGACAAAAAATCCCCGTTAAGGTCGATACGCACAATGTGGGTATCCTTTCCTTTGAAAATGGCGCAGTTATTACACTTGTGACAAGCTTTGATGTTGTCTCACACACAATGCCGAACATTGAGATTTACGGCACAGCGGGAAGTCTGAAAGTTCCTGATCCTAATACGTTTGGCGGCTCTGTTCAACTGGCTACACGGCAAGAACGACAATTCACCGACGTACCGCTTGTCAGCAAGTACAGTGAAAATTCGCGCGGAATCGGCATTTCCGAAATGGTTCTTGCCATTAACGAAAACCGAACAAACAATGCCTCGGGAGAACTTGCACTGCATGTACTTGAAATTATGGAAGCATTTTTAAAAAGTTCAAAAAGTGGAGCACCTGTTATTATTGAGAGCGCTCCGTCAACCGAAATCGCATTGGATTGGGATGCTGAGATTGGCAAATTAAAAACGAAGAACTGATTTAAAAAGCTAGGGGAAATTCACCTCGCTTTTGCTATGTATAGGTCAAAATATACTGTTTTTCGTCAAAAATTTTTCTTGTAAAATACCGCAAAAACCCAGTAATTACAAGGCTTTGTGGCACTTTTGTGTTATTATAACACGAGCCTATATTCTACAAACTGTTCCAGTTGCTTTCATAATATATAATAATCTCCTTGCTTTACAAAGCCCAACTGTTGGTATCTGTAAAACAAGGAGTTTTATACTTTTATTATTCTAAAGAATCCACATAAACGCTCAACAATTTTAATGCTGTTTTCTTTTCGCTTGTTGAGCGGTCTTTTATTGCATCAACAATATTTTGTTCGGTTATTTCTGCGTCGTTTTCTGCTGTGAGTATGTCGTTTGGAGTAATGCGCAATGCTGTGCATATTTTTAGGAGTGAATCAACTCGCATTGTAACACTGCCACGTTCGATATCTGCATAAGTACGATCAGAAAGTTCCGCTTTTTCGGCTACTTCTACCTGTGTTAATCCTCTTGATTTTCTTACTTTATACAAATTGTTTCCAATAGTGTGTAAATCTAAAACAAGCATTTCGGTTCCTCCTATATTCCAATATATAAGAATTATACTTCCTAAAACGCTTGACAAATAGGAACTATATATGTATAATTTATGGAAGAAAAGTTCTTAAGGAGTGTTTGTTATGAATAATGGTTGGAATAGTATTATGTTTGACTATATTGGACTAAAAATTCAAAGTGTTGCAAAAACGATCATTTGGATTAATATTGCGATAAGTATAATTAGTGGTATAGTTATGTTTTTCTATGCTTTAACGGATCTTGAAAATTTATGGCATCTTATTTTTATTTCACCGGTCTCGATAGTTGTAGGTTGTGCGGCGGCCTGGTTATCAAATATCATATTATACGGTTTTGGTAAACTGGTTGAGGATGTTGAATATCTTCGAACTCAAAAATCTGATTCTTTATACAAAGAAGCACAGGAACAAAAAGAAACACCCACCCTACGAGAAACTCCCGCTTTACGAGAAGCATCGCATTGTAGGTGCGGTGAAATATTTTACGGTCGGTATTGTCCCGTATGTGGGGAAAAGAGTAGAAATTAGCCTTATTTTTCTCTGAAAAAATCGCGCCCGAGTCCAAACGGAATCGGGCGTCTTTTATATAGATTTATTATTTAGCGTCTCATATTTTAAGAAATAACGGAATTCCGGTGGTTGGATTTTATATAGCGAACTATTCCTATGATTGCCGAAATTATTGAAATGCTTTCGCATACAATGCCAAATACTGAGCCGGTAAAGATATTATAAATAATCACCATAGGGCAGGAGATAAGCAAACTCCACCGAAGATTTTGAGAATTGAAAAAGCCTAGAGCAAGTGCATTTAGTATAAGACCGATAATTATAAAAAGGGAGTAGTAACCTTCCCAAGTTATAAGGCTTATCGCCGCCATACCAATTGCCGGAATTATCGGAAAATATTTCCATGAAAGGACTTTTTTATTGTTGTGGTAGTAACAGATATTTTTGATTATAGAAACAATGTTTAGTGCAAAACCTGAATAAGCGCCGATAAGCAAATATTGTAGGCAAAGGGCAGCGAGTGCGGCTGTTTGTACTATAAGAAGTTTTTTCTTATCAAAAATCTGATATGATGCAAAAAATAATAAAACTGCGACAGCACCGATAATGTGTCCTGCTATTTCCGTTTTTAAGGTTTCCTTTTTGAAATATAAATTATATTGGGTCTTCCGATATAGTTCAGGTTGTATTTTTTAACCATCTCCATTGCTACTTTCAGCGACTCGCCATCGAAAGCGTGTTGTGCAGTATGGGCATCAAAACCGAATGTTACGGGGCTGCCCTCATCACCTGCTATCTGCCAGAAATCGCAATTAGGATAGGTGCGTCCATCGCGTATACCAAGGAAGTTTATCTCCAGCGGAACACCGAATTTTTTCGATGCGATGCATATCCTTCGCATTATATTTTTGTATACGGTGCGGTCACCCGTAAAATTAAAAACATCAGGGTGTGCAATATAGGTAAAGACGGATTTTCCCATCGCTTCAACCAGTGAATCGGCATATTTTTCAAGAGCCTCAACGCTGCTTATGGGCGATGCAACATGAGTGCTGTGGGCATCTTCAGGTTCATAAAAATGCTGTCCCAGAATAAGGTATTCGGCGCCCCAGTTTCGCGCATCTTCAAGCATAGATTCAAAACAATCGGAATAGTATTCCGATTCAAATCCGATATTTATCTGAATTTTATCCTTGTATTTTTCTTTCAGAGCGGCAATATCCGAACAGTAATCCCGTGCCTGTTCCACCGGGACGCGGTAACGGGAACTTTTGTTTGTTTTGGGAGAAATAAACGGTATATGATCGCTGAATCCCATATATTTAATGCCATTTTCTATAGCCCGCTTTATATATTCTTCCTCAGTACCGGTCGCGTGGGAACAACGGTAGGTATGGGTGTGGTAGTTATAATCCATTATTGTCACTCCTTGCTGTATCGATCGAATAAATATTATACCACACTGTTTTTTAATTGTCACCAGTAAAATTATGAAAAAGACCGGATTTGTAAATCAAATCCGGTCGGTGGTGCATTAAAGTTTTTTTCTGCAACCGTCTATTTGTATGTTTTGTCCCGAAATATAGGCAGACTTTTCACTTGCCAGAAAACAAATAAGATCTGCATTTTCGCGGTCGGTACCCGTGCGGCCCATATAGTTAACCTCAGATGGGGTAAAGGCATCAATATCATCATCTTCGGAGGAACTTACCGTTCCGGGAGCAGTGCAGTTAACGGTTATACCTTTATCAGCAACCTCTTTCGCCAGAGCCTTTGTCATCGATATAACGGCTCCCTTTGTTGCCGAATAGGGCGCCATAGTGGCATTACCGTATACACCTGCAACCGATGCAACATTTATTATTCTACCGTAGCCTTGCTCTATCATACCGCCAAGAACAGCCTTTGTGCAGTAAACAACCCCCATAACATTTATATTAAGAAATAACTGCCAATCGGCGGCGGTCATCTCTGTAAACGGTGCCTGATATCGCCATATTGCGGCGTTGTTTACAAGAATATCTATTTTTCCTAAAACTTTTTTTGCATCTTCTACTATTGTGTTTACACATTGTTCGTCGCTGACATCGCATTTATATGTAAGCACACGAACGCCGTAAGGCTTAAGTTCTTCGCACAAAGATGCCAGTTTTTCCTCATTTATATCCAGTAATACCAGGTCGGCGCCCTGTGCCGCCATCTGCAAAGCCGTTGCTCTGCCTATTCCAACAGATGCGCCCGTTATAATGGCAGATCTACCGCTGAATTCCATATTTGTAACCTCCGTATGTTTTTTTACAGTATACTTTGCAGTACCTTTGAATGCAATATCATAAGCGATACAATGATTAGCAAAACCGAAACTAAATTTTCCGATATTACTAAAAAATCGGACAATCAGTTGATTTTTAAGAAACCGTGCGGTAAAATAAATGTGATAGAAAATCAAACAGGGGTGATATTCATGGATAAACAGGTGCTTGAGATTAGGCGGTTGCGTAATATTGTTTTGGTACGTGATGAAAAAGGGCATAATGTAACCTTTGAAGGGCGCCACGAAAACGGATTTATAATAACGCTCAGCGGCAGGATAAAATTCACCTTCGATGATAAAGTTATATACACAGACAGCACACACGGGGTTTTTATTCCCAAGGGAATGGGATATAACAACGAATGTCTTGAAACTGCCGAAAGTATAGTTATAAACTTTGCTACGGCAAATTCTAGGGAACTATCTCCGCGCCAGTTTGTGACTCCCGACCGTGAATTTGTTATGGATATATACGATAAGGTGTTAAGCCGTTCTTCTTCGAAAACCGAAAGTGACCATTACTATATACTTTCAAAACTTTATCAACTTGCCGATAAATTGTTTTGCGAAGAACTTCCGAAAGACCCAAAAACAATAATTGCGCAAAAAGCATATTATTATATGCAAAGGAATGCAGCCAGATCCGAACTGCAGATATGCGATGTTTCACAGCACTGTAATGTAAGCAGTGTATATTTAAGAAAAATATTCAAAACAGTATTTGGGCGTTCTCCGTTTGAAGTACTAACCGAAATACGAATGAACAATGCAAGACAGATGATTTTTGAAATGATGCCTATAAAAGAAATAGCACTTGATGTGGGCTATTCGGATGTGTATCAGTTCAGCCGTGCATATAAAAAACACTTTGGTCACGCACCTGCATTTGAAAGAAAATAAATTAAACACCCTGAATATCAGTGTGTTTTGAAATATGTACCGACAGCCTATGTTAAAAAACACAAAATATGATTTGATTATAAATAAAAGGTTTGGTATAATATAAAAAAGGAGGTTTAACCTATGTTCAGAATGTCTTACATAATACTTTTCGGTATTCCGATAGCGATAATTATATTCTTCATAGTCAGTATGGTTATGTACTGCCTTGCCAAAAAACGCAATGACAATATCCCCGGCAGTTACAGCCGTGCACAGATGATCGTTCGCCTCACCCTTTTTATAGTTTCATCGGTTATGGCAGCGATACTTTTGCTAATAGTTATAGGTATTACGATTCTTCTTAATAGTATCGTTATGTATATGTAGGTATCCCAAATGAAAACAAAGACGTTTCTTAAAGTATTTATTGCCGTTGTCGGTGTTTGTCTGGCACTTACGATTGCACATTTTATATATGCAGTGTATGCATACAGACACTGTTCCATAATTTATTTTATAGCAGAGGAATTGTGGTGATAAGATGGGCAAGAAGACTACAGTTATAAAACAAATATCGGCAATTATTTTGGTGATAGCGCTGTTTGCGGCATTTAACGGCAGCGTTTATTCGCTGCTCACCGTTCGCCTTTCCAATAATTTCAGTGATACCAGTCAATCAAAAATGATAGATGTTGAAAGGTATCTTCCACACAATGAAAAATCCGATCTTGCAAGGATAGAATCTTCGCTGAAACTCACCGAGGATCTTCCCGTGCTCGATGGCGCCGCCGCACTGGTGCCGGTCTACGCCGCATTTGTAAATGCTGTATATCCGGAAGGTTCGGTAACCTTTGAGGGTGGAAGTTTTTCCGATGATAATTTTTATGGTGAAAATTTTGCAAAGGACAGCAAAATGCAGTATAAAAACACCGTCCGCGGATATACTGCCGTTGTAGACGGAACTACCGATATACTGTTCTGTGCTGCACCTTCGGAGGAGCAAGAGGAATATGCCGACGAAAAGGGTGTTGAACTTGTTTATGTGCCGGTAGGGCTTGAGGCTTTTGTGTTCTTTGTAAATGAAAACAATCCTATAGAGAACCTTACCGCCGATCAAATAAGGGGCATATATGCAGGGGAATATACTAATTGGTCGCAACTGGGCGGCGCTAACAGGGTGATAAATCCCGTTTCGCGCCTTTCGGGCAGTGGCAGTCAATCGGCGATGGATGCTTTTATGGGCGACCGCAAAACGGCAACAAAATCTCCGTTTGTAGTAACCGGCGCATCTATAGGTTTTTCATTCAGATATTATATGGATTCTATGGTTGCCAACGGCGGCGTTAAAATGCTGTCACTAAACGGCGTATACCCCAGCGCAGAGAATATCCGTAACGGCACATATCCTATTATATCCGAGTTTTATGCTATATACCGTGCAGATAACAAAAATAAAAACATACCCGTGCTGATAGATTGGATCCTTTCCGAAGAGGGGCAAGCCCTTATCGAATCCAGCGGTTATGTTGGAATTAAGTAATAAAAATCGGCGCTTGACCTTTTAACAGTCAAGCGCCGTAAGTTTTTATTTCAAATCTTTCCGGTTGAATTTTACACAGCCCAGTGTAAGAAGCGCTGCTGTGGACAGCACCGGAACCAATGTGTTATACAGAACATCTTCGGTTGTGTATTTTGTGCCGGTTCCTATTGAGAGTGAGTAGTTAAAGATATTTATTTTTTGCAAAAACTTCAGTATATTAAGCGTGTTTTCCGAAGCGGCATCTGCTTCAAGGAACATAACGCACAACTGCAGTATACTTGCAACCATCGTTAGCACAAAGTTTATCGCTACAAATAAAACGATTACCAGACCAACGTTTTTCATTGTGGCGCAAAGCCAACAGATAAGTGCCGCAATGAACAGATAAATCAGGACTTCAAAGGCGATGGACTCCATCAGATACCAAAAATCTTCAATGTGAAATCCTCCAGATTGATAGTCAAAGAAAAGAAGACTTACTGTAAGTGTGAGAAGTGCGTGAAGAAGAATTACCGCCCACAGCACAACAAAACACACCACATACATAGACATAAAAATAGAAGTTCTTGTTTTACCTGCGATAATTTTATTTCGCACGGTTCCGAAACTGAAGTCTTTACACAGTATTATTGCTAACAAAACGGGTGCAATAAGTCCTAAATTGTTGCCCGGTGCGAACGATTCAAAGAAGTTTGTTTTTGCCGATATGTCTATCGGTAACAATTCAAGCGCAGAATCTGCGCCGCCGACTATCAGCATATACAGTAACGGGGTTATCAGGGCGAAAACTATACCGAGAATACATACAACAAGAAATAATTTGTCTTTAAGTACCCGTTTGAAATCGGATTTTATAAGATTACCCATTATGCGCACCTCCGATCGTCGAAAGGTAGTAGTCTTCAAAACTGGATTCGCTGCAGTTTACAGCAGTGATGTTAATACCGTCTGCGATTATTTTGCCAAGCACGGTGTTCAGATCAATATCGCCCGTTATTTTTATTCCGTTTGTAACGGGGTGAATGGGGAAGTCGGGGAGAAGTGCCGCCACAGTACTTTGCAAAGCGGCAACATCGGTGGATTGTATTACGGTGTTTTTACTGCATTCATCGTGGAGTTGTTGGGCGGTTATCTCCTTTATTATCTTTCCTTTGGAAATGATGCCGTATTTGGTTGCAACAAGCGAAAGTTCGGTGAGTATATGCGAGGAAATAAGGAAGGTGATGCCCTTTTCACGGTTGAGTTTCAGTATCAGTTCGCGTATTTCCACTATTCCTGCAGGGTCAAGACCGTTCATCGGCTCATCAAGAATAAGCAACTGCGGGTCGCCCAGCAAAGCCATAGCAATTCCCAATCTCTGGCGCATACCAAGGGAGAAGTTACTTGCGTGTTTTTTCTCGCTGTACAGTTCACCCAGTCCCACATCGTTAAGTGTTTGCAGAATTTTTGCATCGTCGTTTATGCCCAGTATACCGCACTGCATTTTAAGATTGTCATAGGCCGACATATTCTGATATATAGAGGGGCTTTCAACAATCGCTCCAACCCGGCGTCGGGCATCAAAGATGTTTTTAGAGGTATTCGGTATTCCGAACAGTTCAAAACTTCCTGAAGAAGGGGATATAAGTCCGGTGATCAGTCGGATAATGGTGGTCTTACCCGAACCGTTTTCACCCACGAAACCGTAGATATCACCCTTGCTTATGGACATATCGGCACCGTTAACTGCCAAATGGTTTTTATACCGTTTGGCAAGTTTATATGTTTTCAAAACATAATCCATAAAACCAATCCTTTCGTATCGTAGTTCAATTAAAACATAATTTTATATAAAAGTCAAATATTTGCTAAAACAGTGATGACAAACAAATAAAAATATGATAAAATAATTTAGTGTAAAAGATTTGTAACAAGCGGATGTGAATAGTATGAAAAATAAAAAAATTTTTATAGGTTGGAACGGAAACGATAATAAAGAAATCGCACATTTAGTACGCGATAAACTTAACCAGCAGGGTTATTTGCCAATAATTGGCGGCAGCGATAGGACCGCTTTTACTGTGAATGAAACCATAATGCGACAGATGGAAGCGTGTGAATTTGCTATTTTTCTTATAGAAAAAGAAGAGAAAAAAGATGCTCACGGCAAGACTATAAGTTTAGGAATAAACCCTAATGTTATGATGGAATTAGGCTATATGTTAAGAAGGATTTCGGATTCCAATCGTGTAAGAAGAATACTTATAAATATGTCGCCTAATGAATTGCCGTCGGATCTTTTAGGTGCATGGTCTGAAACGATTGAGAAGCGGTCATACAGTAACGAAGAGGAACGAATAGAGATTTTTGAAGAGGTTGCGCAAAAAATAGCACAAGATTTTTTTGAATATGTTAATTCTTCTTTTACAAGTTCTGATAAACTGGATTATATAGATAATTGGGAAGAAAATATGCATTTGATCGCAGGGTTCGATGGAAACATTCGAATTGTTGATAAACTTATTTTCGGTATGCAATCAACTATTTATACCGGTGATTATGAAAAGCTTTATAAGATACTTGATAATAAAAAAGATAAAATAAATGATATCATTAAAGAGGACCAAAGACCGGAAAGACTGAAGTTTTGCAATGAACATTTAGCGGTAATAAAGTGCGCAATGGCTATTTTGAATGTTTTTGTTGTTACTAAAAGACTTACTCAATCACTTAACGAAAACAAATTTGATATGTTGTGTGAAGAGTTGGAAATGGGGTATGAAAACGATATAGAAGATACGGATCTTCGTGCTTGGTGTGAGATTTTTCAAATGGACAAGTTGGAATTGTGTTACGAAATGTTTGCGGATAATTTGTCCGGAACAAGAAAGAAGACTTATTTGTATAGGGCACTTGAATTATGCGATCATGTTATAAATGCAATAAATGCTCAGATAGAGAAAAATGCCAACGATGAAAAGTATGCTTGGTTTTACCGTGCTTTGGCCGAAAGAAATGTTTCGCAGATACATAAAAAGTTAGTTCAGATTGAACCGGACAAGGCAGAAGAACATTTAGCAAAACAAAAAGAATACTGCCTAAAAACTTTGCAAGACAGAAATAAATTATATGATTGTTGCAAAAAAGGAAGGAGGGAAAACTCTATAACGATGGAGTATGTTTCACAGGAGTATCTTCTTGCACTTGTAGAGCAGTATGAATTTTCAGAAGGTATTATAGAAAAAGACAAAATTGCCCGAACCATAAGAAATATATATAATTCTTGGAAAGAAAAGAATAAAATAAGGAATATGATTTTTGATAAGGTTACAAAGGAAGCGGCGGGACTTTTAGACATAACCGGTGGGGTGGAGGATTTTTGAAATGTATTTTAAGAAAAATCTTGCTGTTTTATGCGATTATGGATTAGATGATGCGGTTGCTACGATTCATATTTTGAATAATTCGGATAAATTTAATAAGATAGATATTTTGCCTATTGGCGGCAATTTTCCTGTTGAGGATTCTTTGGTGAACGCCAAGCGGCTTCTTACGCATTACGAAAAAAACATCGAGAATGTTCGCTTGGTTAATACCGTCGGTATACCACAGGGGTGTGAAAAACTTGTTTTTATACACGGAAAAGACGGTATGGGTGATATTTTACCATTAGAGTATAACGATATAGATACTATTGAATACGATAGTTGGATAAAAGAGGTAGATAACAACTATGTTATAGTCAGTCTTGGCCCTTGCACAGTTGCGAAAGATATATTAAAGCAAAAGGGCGCATTAGATCTTGTTATGATGGGCGGAAATATTGCGGAGGAACCTAATTTCAACGGTTATGAGTTTAATCACGGGATGGATATTGGTGCTTTTGAAGAATGTGTGAAATATCCGCACGTTGTTGCAACATTGGATAGTTGCCATTTTGATAAAGGCGATTTGAATAAGATTGAAATCCGAGAAACCGGAATTTTTGACAAGACATTAAAACGGTATCGTGAACTTTCAAACGAGCGGAAAGAAAGCGGATGTTATGTTTATGATCTTGTTGTTGCGGTTTATCTTACAGATCCGGAAAGATTTTCTTGTGAAACGGCAACAGATAAAGATGGCAATATTTTGAAGGTATTAAAGTATATATACAATGAAAATATACTATGATTTTGTTATTGGCACAAAAGAAAGGCGTGACCGTTTTGATTTACAAAAATATTGAAATACACAATATAGGCGAACTTGTTGAGTGTGAGGGCGGCGGTGTTACATGGTTGCGTGTTCCTCGGTCGGTGTACGATGCTGTTGAAACCGAACAGGGAAAGAATATGCTTAAAGGCTGTACGGGTGTTGAATTTCGTTTTGTTATGAACAGTCCCGCCGTCACCTTGAAACTTCAGTCGCTTTCCGAAAAGAATGTGCTTACAACACTTCAGGTCTACCGCGGCGGTCTGCAGGGCGGCTGGGAGTGTCAGGAACTGAACACCTATGTCGGCACCGAACCTACCGATGTGGTGATAAACAGGGCAAATAATCTTGATACCCTTTATAGTATGACCGAGTGTGCCGGTATCAATTGGGACCCTGCCGTTGTTCGTGTTATTCTTAACCGCGGAATGTACAGAATTATTGATGTTGTCGGCGATGTTGTGCCGCCTTCCAAAGAGCAGACACCTGCCCGAACACTTTTGTGTTACGGTTCTTCCATTACCCACGGTTCTAACAGTTATGCAACGCCCTCCAACTGGACAGCGGTTCTTGCCCACAACCTGAATACCGACCTTATAAATCTGGGTCAGGCGGGTAGTTGCCGTATGGAGCCCGAAATGGTAGATTACATAGCCCACCTGGGTGAGGAGGGTAAATGGGATATAGCCACACTTGAACTGGGTATCAATGTGCTGGGCTGGGAAAATGAAAAGATCTATGAGCGTGTTACCAATACAATCAGGCAGATAGCAGGCAGAAATCCCGATAAAAAGGTATTTGTGATTTCGCCCTTTTATTCCGATGACGATTACAAAAAAAGAGGCAGGGCGGATAACTGGAGAAATATAATCTCCGAAATATGTGCTAACCTTCAACTTGCAAATATTGTTTATATAAACGGAAACGATATTTTGGGCGATATGTCACTTATTTCTGCCGACGAGGTTCACCCTAATATCCATGGTGTGGCACAGATAGCCGAACGGCTTACCAATATCATCAAGAAAAGTATATGAGGTAAAAAATGATTACTAATTTTCATACACACTCCACATATTGCGACGGCGACAACACTCTTGAAGAGATTGTTCTTTCCGCTATTGAGAAAGGCTTTTCGGCCATCGGTTTTTCGGGTCACGGATATACCTATTTCGACCTTACCTACTGTATGAAGGATACCGACGGATATATCGCAGAAATAAATGCTCTCAAGGAAAAGTATCGCAATAAGATCCAGATATATCTCGGTGTTGAGGAGGATTCGCGTTCGCCGGTGAAGAACAGGGAAGATTTTGATTACATAATCGGTTCTTCCCATTGTACCCAAAAAAACAGCAAACTTTATGCCATCGACCACAGTCCTGAATTATTTGAAAAATGTCTTGAAGTATGGAGGGGTGACACCCTTGCTTTTGCCGAGGAATATTACGGCAGTTTCTGTGATTATATTCTGAAAAGAAAGCCTGATATAATAGGACATTTTGACCTTATCACCAAGTTTGACGAAAATGAAAATACTGCTTTTCTCGAAAATGAAGAATACAAGAAACTTGCCCGAAAGTATATCGAAATTGCCGCTCAAAGCGGATGCATTTTTGAGGTAAATACCGGCGGAATTTCCCGAAACTGGCGCAAAACTCCCTACCCGAGCGAAGACCTGTTGTATACACTGAAAAAGTGTGGCGGCAGAGTGCTGCTGTCGTCGGACAGCCACAATAAGGAAACGCTCGATTTCGGGTTTGCTGATGCAACAAATCTTTTGCGGGAAATAGGTTTCGAGTATGTTTATACGCTCTTTGACGGGGAGTTTATAAGGGAACATTTGTAAAAAAGGATAGGGGATAAAATTGACGGCAGTTGAATTTTTTGACAAAACACCAATTGAAAATTTGATTAACGCACTTACCGTTGTGCCCGATAAGATAATATATATCGGCGATGAACGGATAATGTCTAAATATCTTCCTTTGTATCACGGCTTCCTGGAAGGCAGGGGAATTACCACCGAACTGGTACCCAGAAATATACGCAGAAACGATATTGTTTCCATCTTTGATGTGCTGTGCAGTATAGTGGAAGAGGAAGACGAATGTCTGTTTGACCTGACCGGTGGCGACGACCTTGCGCTGGTGGCGATGGGAATGGTGTATCAGAAGTATCAGGGTGTTAAAAATATCCAGATGCAAAGGCTCAATGTCAGAAACGGCGAGGTTTGTGACTGCGATAACGACGGCAACATAATATACCGGGGTAAACCGTCACTTTCGGTTGATGAAAGTATCCGTATACACGGCGGCGTTATTCGTTACGGTGAGGGGAATGACAAAACGGGTATCTGGGATATGACCGATGATTTTGTTGCGGATATAGAAAAGATGTGGGAGGCCTGCAAGGTTGAGCCCGGCTGGTGGAACAAGCGTGTGGATACCCTTTCTGCTATGTGCGAAGGTCACCCCGAAGGCAAACTCGATATGGCTATAGATAATACAAGGGTGGAAAGTGTTCTTAAAAGAATGGATGTAAAAAGGGCACCTTTTTTATCTTTCCTTAAAAAACTTGCATCGCTTAAACTTATAGAAAACCTTAAAGAGAACGAGCAGAGCATACAATTTACATATAAAAACCTGCAGATTAAAAAATGCCTTTTCAAGGCAGGGAATGTTCTGGAAATGAAGGTATTGGCTACCGCGATGAGTGCTTGTGACCCTGAAGGCAATCCTTACTATAACGATGCACTTAACGGTGTTTATATTGATTGGGATGGCGAAATACACTCACTTTCTGATGAGGAAAAGGATACACGCAACGAAATCGATGTGATTCTGATGCGTGGTATAACACCGGTATTTATTTCCTGCAAAAACGGATTTGTTGATGACGATGAACTGTATAAACTGGATGCTGTGGCAAATCGTTTCGGAGGAATGTATGTGCGCAAGGTTCTGATAGCCACATATCTTAATAAAACACCCGACAGTTTCAAATATTTCCGTCAGAGAGCGGAAGATATGGGCATAACATTGATATATGATGTTCATAATTTCCCCGAAAGTAAATTAAGAAAGCGCATAAAAAATCTTGCGAATCCGTAAATATCAAACCCCGTGCAGAGCAAAACTGCACGGGGCATTTTCATACTGTAAATTCGGTTCGTTTTATGATGTGGTTTTGGTATTCGGGATCCAGTTCGGTGAAATATCCACTCCAACCCCAAACACGAACAATAAGATTTTTATACTGTTCGGGATTTTTTTGTGCATCAAGTAAAACATCACGGTTTACGGAGTTAAGCTGAAGTTGATGTCCGCCCAAAGTGATAAACGCCTTTACAAGTTGAGCGACCTTTTTGATGCCGTCATCGTTTCTGAAGGTCGAGTCGTGAATTTCAATAGTCAGGGGACCGCCGTTGATTATTTCGGTCAAATCGAATTTTGTAAAGGATTTGATACAGGAAAGCAATCCCGACATTCTGCATTCAAGCGAGGGTGAAAAACTTGAGCCGTAGGGCTCGGCTGCTTTTCTTCCGTCGGCAGTAGCGCCCACTTCTCTTGCCTTCCATATATACTCCATAGCGCTTCCCGTACCTGCACGGAAAACACCGCCTACATTATTGGGTTTACCGTTCAGATAGGATGAAAACGCCCCCATAAGACGGCAGGCAATACCGTCTGCAAGGTTATCGTTATTGCCCATTTTGGAACAGCCAAGTAAGCGGTTGCGCATTTCTTCATATCCGATGAAATTATTTTTCAGTGCATCTAGCAAAACTTCTTTTGAGTATATACTGTTATCGAAAATCACCTCTTTAATTGCTGCAAGTGAATCGGCGGCTGTAGCAATTCCGGCGCCGTGACAGCCATAGTTGTTATAAACTGCACCCGCTTGGGAAATATCCTTTCCACTTTCTATACAGCCTTGTACAAACACAGAAAGATAGGGCGATGCTCTGTATCTTTGCTGATTTGATTCAAAAATCAGTCGGTCACACTCGGCATATAGATCATTTTCAACCAGACTGAAAAACTCTTCGAAATCGTTGCATTTCAGCAGACTTTCGTTAACGGCGGTTTCAACAACCTTCGGGAAATTCATTGTTGCTATATTGGGCCAATCCATACTTTTGGCAGGAATAATAAATTCCCAACACGCTGCAACGGCATAATCACGGGCATCGTGGAGGGCGTATCCTAACTTCACAAGACCGGGTATAACAATATCGTCGTTGCAGTACTGCGGAAAGCCCATACCCTGCTTGGTCATAAGTGTTGCAAATCGGAGCAACTCATCAGGCGTGTCTTTGTTTACACGAAGATTGATTTTAGGGTCAATAAGCGACAATTCAAGGGAGGCATCCATACAAAGTTTAGAAAAATCGGTGAAGGCATCGCATCCGTTTTTGTCACAACCGCCCAGCACCATACTTTGTCCGTTGTCGCCCTGCTGAACCCCGTGATACATATCGGTATCAAAGTTTAGGGATATAAAAAACTCCTCAATGATCTCCAGCAGTTCATCGCGTGTTTTACCTGACTTAAGGTCGCTTTTGTAGTAGGGTAACATATATTGGTCGAATCTGCCTAAGGTAATGTGGCTTGTGCGGTTAAGACGAAGTGTTACGATTATAAACTTCATAAAAACACAGGCTTCAAGAAGGGTGGTAGCACCATTATGGGGAACACGGCACAGAACATTATATAACTCATCAGCACCCAATTCTTTTGCCGCCTCTTTATAGCGCTTGGCAAGTTTTAGTGCAGCATCTATCGAAATCAAAGCGGCGTCGTAGAATTCTTTTTGGTCTGCACTGCACACAACTGCTTTTTCTTGAATCTCTTGCCGTATGGCGTCCATACCTTTGGAAAGCGCTGTTTCATAATCGGGTGTTATGTTTCCCGGGCCGTAAAGGCTAATATATTTGCCGTTTGGCAGTTTGTATTTCGGAAGTTCAATCTGTGAAATATTAAAACCTATGCGATCGTCCTCGTGAAGATAGGGCACTTCGCCTTCAAGACAGGATTTATGAAGAAGTGCGGCTTTCATAGTTTCGCTTTTTGAGCACAGATGTTCTGTAAGATCAATACTTTGCTTGAAGCGGTTTTGCTTGTAACTGCCGCTTTTAAGTAATTTTAGTCTTTTTCTGATTCTTTCGGTCATAGCATTTCACCTCATAATACCTTGGCGCAAATGCCAAAGGCGTTAAAAATTTCCTTTCTCGGATTGCTCGGCACGGATTCGTCAAAGGTTGGAAGATAGGTCATATCCACCAATTTGTACTTGCCGCCGGCAAACTTGTTATAAGGAAGCAATTCGATATAATTGATATTATTGCTTTTCAGTAGTTCGGCTATAGCGGTGATGTTCTCCTCGGTGTCGGTAACTGTGGGTATTAGCGGAGTCCTGATAACAAATTTTTTGTCGCTTTTTGCAAGGGTTGTGAAATTTTGCAAAATCCAGTCGTTTGATACCCCTGTATATTTTATGTGTCGCTTTGGGTCAACAAGTTTGATATCAAAGAGGATATAATCGGTCTCATAAAGGATTTTTTCAAATATTTCAGGTCTGCAAAAACCGCTGGTCTGTGTTGCGCGGTGGGTTTTGTTACGAAGTAACATAAGACATTCATATAGAAAATCAGGATGCGAGAGCGGCTCTCCGCCCGAAAAGGTAACCCCTCCGCCCGAAGTGTTTAGAATGTCGGTGTTCTCACAAAGTTTTTCGATAAGAGATGCGCTTGTATATTCTTCGGCACAGTACCGTAGCAGCCGGTTTGGGCAGGAAATAATACTTTTTTCGGTATACATTCCGTTTATTTTGTTTTCAGTACACCTTTGACAACCGGTGCAGCCGTTCGGGGATTTAATTATCTGATTTTCAAAACTCTGTCCTTCGGGATTGTGGCACCATTCGCATCTTAAGGGGCAACCTTTAAGAAACACGGTGGTTCTGATTCCGGGACCGTCAAAGGTGGAAAATTCTTCGATTGAAAATATCAATGCCTTTTCCAAGTTTGTCGCCCCCTCTAAAGACATAATAGCGCAAACTATTGACAAAATCTTGCTGTATATTGTAAAATAGTAGCAGAAAATTATCTTTTGGAGGGAAATATGATCTATCATCAGCCCCATAATTCAATGAGCAATTATGCCTATAATGCATACTTTTATAAAAGTGCTATATATGCTCCGCATTTTCATAAAAATTTCGAGGTAATATACGTTATCGAGGGCGCGGTAGATTGCGTTATCAATGATACACCTTATACACTAACACAGGGCCAGTTCGGAATGTGCCTCGCTTATGATATACATTCATATACGCCACAAAAAAACACGCATTATTGGGTTGCGGTTTTTTCGGGCGACCATGTACACGCATTTGAAAAGCAGATAAAAAATAAAAAGGGCAACGGATTTAGATTTTTCTGTCGCAGTGAAACGCTAAATTTTTTAACAGCATATCTTATAAATGATAAAACACCTCCGCTGTATATGCTTAAATCCTGCCTGTATGCTCTTTGTGAAGAATATCTGCAATCGGTGGAGGTTGTGGAACAAGATAACAAGAAAAGCCTTATTATGAGGACAATAGTGGATTTCGTTTCGGAAAACAGCGCAAATAAAATAAGCCTTTCCGACATGGCGGAAAGGCTGGGTTATGATTATCATTATATTTCCAGATATTTTCATAAAATATTTAATATGTCATTTTGCGATTTTATAAATATTTACCGTCTTGAAAATGCGGCCACACTTTTGATTGAAACCGACAAAAAGATAGCCGAAATAGCGCTTGAAAGCGGATTTCAGAGTGTTCGCAGTTTCAATGACCGCTTCAAAAACACATTCGGACAGACTCCCTCGCAGTATAGAAAAAGTATGAATGGGTGATGGGGTCACAGGTATTGGTATCAATAAAGGTGTAGAAATTTCATTAAGAGTATCACGCCACTGTCGACGGTTATTTTTGTTGCATTCCCGCCCTGCCGTAACGGACTTAAAATAACCTGATTTTTCATCAGGTGGGTCCCTTCCGGACGGCTTCGCGCTCCCTTCTTCCGAACTCGGCACAGCCGCGGGAGGTCTGCAAGCCCACCATCCGAGGCAGGGTCCCTCTTTATAAACTTGTAGGGTTATAAAAGAAACGATTCGCGAACAGGGCAGGAAAGATGATTATTTTTCGTCTATTTCAAAGAAGTCTTCAAGACGCTCAACAAAGGCATCGGCAATCGTCTCGTATTCGTCATCATCTTCGATTTCAAAATAGAACTCCTCGCCGTTTTCTTCACCAACCTTCACTATCACAAGTTCGCCTGAATCTTCAAGCATCATCTTAGGGTCGTCATATACAGGTAACAGCGCAAGGTAACGCGCGGTATCGGTCTCGATAGCGTCAAGCACTTCAAAGGTATACTCTTTTCCGTCATCGTCGGTAAGACTTATTAAATCGGGATTGTAATCATCATTCTTTATATTTTCGTCCATTTCGGCACCTCCGTAGTTTTATAGTCCACATATATTTTAAGTCAAAGGCGGCCGTTCGTCAACAAAAAGATTAAAAAATCCATTTAATAGTGTGCCAAAATAACACTCCAGAATGAAAAAAATTAAAAAACTGTGAATTTTAACAAAAATTATGCACAAAACACTTGACAAATAGTATACAATGCATTATAATATAGACAGAAAGAAAAAGAACAAAAAATGCTAAAGAAAGATGTGAGTCCAATGAAGTAAGCACCGCCAACGCGACGACTATACTTTACAAAAAGGTGAGTCCAATGGGCTAAGAAATTTTAACTAAAACCCCCAACTAAAAAAGAAAAAGGTGATGCGCAGTGAAAGTACGCATTAGAAAAGTTCAAACAGAATAATTTGTGTAGGGTGGTTCCAATGTACAGTTAAGATTCGCTCAGTTTATTGAGCAAAATAAAAAAATAAACTATATCCCGTTCGAGGTGAAATTCGAACGGGATTTTTTGTTTTTACAATAATATTTATAATAATATCTTTATTTTTCTTGATAATGTAGCGGATTTGTGGTAAAATTTTTTAGATATGAGTATTGAAAGGGAGAGCCGATAGTGACCTTAGAACAAGAGATAAACAGAAGGCGCACATTTGCCATAATTTCACACCCTGATGCGGGTAAAACAACACTTACCGAAAAATTATTGCTTTATGGGGGCGCCATACAGACTGCAGGTTCGGTTAAAGGAAAGGCAACTGCGAAACATGCCGTTTCCAACTGGATGGATCTTGAAAAACAGCGCGGTATTTCGATAACCTCTTCGGTTATGCAGTTCGAGTACGATGGATGCTGTATAAATATTCTTGACACCCCAGGACATCAGGACTTTTCAGAGGATACCTACCGTACCCTTATGGCAGCAGACAGTGTTGTTATGGTTATTGATGCGGCAAAGGGTATAGAACCGCAGACCAGAAAACTTTTCAAGGTAACTGCGATGCGCCATATCCCGATATTTACATTTATAAACAAACTAGACCGCGAGGCAAGGGACCCATTTGAACTTCTTGATGAACTGGAAAAGGAGTTCGGTATCGGCACCTATCCCGTAAACTGGCCGATAGGTTGCGGTGTTGATTTCAAGGGCGTTTTCGACCGTGACCGTCGTCAGATTATGACCTTTAACGAGTTCCACAGAGGTCAGGAAAGGCTTTCGGCTATAGAGTGTGACATCACCGATACCGAAAAACTCGATGAACTTATCGGTGAATATCAGCGCAGGGATCTTGTTGACCAGATAGAACTGCTTGACGGTGCAAGTTTCGATTTTGATATCGAAAAGGTACGCCGCGGTGAACTTACCCCTGTTTTCTTCGGTTCGGCACTTACCAACTTTGGTGTAGAGCCGTTTCTTGAAAACTTCCTTAAGATGACTACCCCACCAATTGCCCGCAATACCTGCGAAGGTACGGTGGAACCCACTAACGACAGCTTTTCAGCCTTTGTTTTCAAAATTCAGGCGAATATGAATAAGGAAGTCGGATCGTAGCCATGTCGTTCTGTGAGCCAAGGAGTTGGCTAAGACATTTGTCTTCCTAAGACCGCTT
>JAZOBW010000234.1:0-6243 GCA_045596185.1 Acutalibacteraceae bacterium
AAAAATGTTATAGATGTCCAAAATTATTCAAGTACACAAATAATTGTAACAGAGACATCATATGATGAATATGAAATTATGATGTCACGTGATACATATACAATTGTTATGAGCGGTGGTTTATTTATAATAAAAAATATAAAAAGAGAAAATTTCTTTTTTTAGGTGTTTGGGAGAAAACAATGGGGCGAAATCGCGCCAAATGTGAATTGTGATGAAATTTGTTCAGGTTAGCATAAAAACTGTGCCGAAACCGTAAAGTTTCGGCACAGTTTTTTTCTGAGTTTTATATGTAAATCAATACCACTGATAAATTTTCGCAGGTAATGTCAAGGTTCTTTTGGGATATATATCAGCCGAAGAACATTACCAACTAGTAGAAATAGGTTTCCAAAAAGAAATAAAACAGCACAATTATCAAGAAAACTAACAAACACAATAACATATGTATCTATAAGTCCTAAATAACTGAAAAATCGGTAGTGTGTAATCGGTGATGAAAATATAGAAAAGATGATATAACTGCAAATAAGCAGGTTAATGCACAAAAAGAAAACAGAAAAAATAACAATGATTTTTTGGGGATATTTTCTTTAATTGGAAGTCTTTGAAATAATGATATTAAAATAATTATCAGAGAAGGGGAAAGATCGTAAAAAGATACATTAACACTCTTTGTAATTATCTTTAGTATTACGAAAAAACAGCAAAACAGATTACAATAAATTCCCGATTTTAAGAAAAATAATTTATTTTTTTCCATATGTTTTTCCTTTCATAGAAATTATAACTAATTATATAATTGACAATAATAAATTGTCAATATATAATAATTAAAAGGAGATGTGAATATGAGTATATTTAAGCGTTTTTTAGCAATTCTGATTTCTTTAATCTTAATGCTTTGCACTTTTGCTGCTTGCAAGGATACTGATACATCTTCCGAACCGGATTCTTCATCGCCAACTGCTTCTGTATCAGAGCCCGAGGTTAGCAAACCCGATGAATCTGAAACGGTTGATACAAATTCTACAGTAAGCGAAAAAGAAGATGTTAGTTCTGTTCCGGTTCAGTCGTCGCCCGTTTCGTCTGCGCCCTCAACACCGTCTTCTACACCTATTCCTTCAGATACACCTGTTTCAAACAAGACCCCTGACCAACTGATTCTCGGAAAATGGATTGCGCTGGTTGATGTTGCGCCTTTGCTTACTGATTTTGATTTTGATCCAAATAAAAGTTTATGTGTTGCATATTATGCGGAATTTACAAATTTCGGAACAATGATAGTAACCGTTTCTGAAGGTTCATTATTTCAGCTGATGTACCAAGCGTTTAATACAATGGTTGATAAAGAACTTGAAAACAGTATGATGACGCATAAGGAATTTGAAGATCAATTTTTAGCAGAATACGGTATGACACCTTGGGATTTCTTTCAGTCTGCCGCAAAGGAACTTGCAGAAATTATGTCGGATGTAAGCAAATATAAATTTGAAGGGGATACATTGTATCTTTCGCCATCAAACACTTCTGAGTATACTGCTGTGGATTATTCTTTCTATAATGATGATGTGTTATATATAATTCAAGAAGGCGAAAAGATAGAGTTTTCTCGCTCGTAATCTAAAATGCAAAAAGAGGCACTCGTTATGGGTGCCTCTAAAATTTATTTTTCGTGCCACAGTGCGACAATGATTCCGTCAGATATGAATTTACCGGTAAAAGAAGATTGCTATTTATATTAACCGCAGGGTGAATTAAGAGGTAAAATACATTATGAAAGCAGAAATAATCATAAATAAAAATTTTGAGATAGGGAAAATTGATGAGCGAATATACGGTTCTTTTATCGAGCATTTAGGCAGAGCAGTATACGGCGGTATATATGAGCCGATGCATATAACCGCTGATGAGGACGGTTTTAGAGGTGATGTTCTTGAACTGGTAAAAAAGCTAAATGTTCCTATCATTCGTTATCCCGGTGGTAATTTTGTTTCGGGTTACCGCTGGGAGGATGGCATTGGTGACAAGGCAAAAAGACCAAAGCGGATGGAACTTGCTTGGAAATCTATAGAAACAAATGAAGTTGGAATAGATGAATTTCAAAATTGGGCAGATAAAGCCGATGCAGAAATAATGATGGCGGTTAATTTAGGAACAAGAGGTGTTGCTGATGCAAAAAACCTTCTTGAATACTGTAATACAGATTCTGATACATATTATGCAAATTTAAGAAGAAAAAATGGATTTGAGAAACCGTTTAACATTAAAACTTGGTGCCTTGGAAATGAGATGGACGGAGATTGGCAGATTGGGCATAAAACCGCTGAAGAGTATGCAAGATTAGCAGCAGAATGTGCCAAGATAATGAAATCTGTTAATCCTGATATCGAACTTGTTGCCTGCGGAAGTTCAAACTATAATATGCCAACCTTTGGTGATTGGGAACTTACCGTATTGAATGAGGCTTACGAGTACATAGATTATATTTCTATGCATCAGTACTATGGCAACAAAAACGATAATACCGCTGATTTTTTGGGCCGTGCGGTGCATATGGATGCCTTTATTAAAGCGGTAGTTTCTATATGCGATGCGGTAAAAGCAAAAAAACATTCCAAAAAGAGCGTTAATCTTTCTTTTGATGAGTGGAATGTTTGGTTTCATAGTAAAAATGCCGAGGTTGAGGATTGGTCAGTAGCACCGCCGCTTCTTGAAGAAATATACACATTTGAAGATGCGCTTGTTGTTGGTAGTATGCTGATGACCTTGCAAAACAACTGCGACCGTGTAAAAATAGCCTGTCTTGCACAACTTGTAAATGTTATAGCACCTATCATGACACGCATAGACGGCGGCGCTTGGGTGCAGACGATCTTTTATCCGTTTATGTACTCCTCGGTCAATGGCAGAGGAACGGCACTTAAATCGGTTATCAAATGTGATAGTTATACTACTACCGATGATCTAACTGTACCATATCTTGAAACTTCGGTTATACACAATGCAGAAAACTGTGAACTTATTATATTTGCTCTAAATCGCAGTTTAGGGGAAGATATGGAGCTATCACTTGATATCGGCGGATTTGATAATGCAGAGGTTATTGAGCATATAGAGTTGTATGCCGAAGACCTTAAGGCTGTGAACACCGAGGATAATGCGGCGGTATTGCCAAAATGTAAAAAGGTTAAAAGATCAAATTCTGTTATACTTAAAAAGCATTCTTGGAATATGTTGAAATTATCATATTGAAAAGATATAAGCCTCCGAAATTCGGAGGCTTTGTGGTTGTTAAAACATACTATTAATTTACATTCCATAACGATTTTCTATACATATTTGGTGTAATTGCAAATGCTTTTTTGAATGCCTGGCAAAAGTATGCTACACTTGAAAATCCACACATATCGGATATTTCTCCTATCGAGTATCGTTCGCTTGTCAATAGGGCTTTAGCGGCGGCAAGTCGTGTTTTTAGCACATATTCCATAACTGTGATGCCCATAATATCCTTGAATGAATGACAGAAATAATATTTACTTAAATGTACTTTATTGCATATATTCTCAAGGGTAATTGGATTTGATAGGTTTTCATTTATGTACACTATCGCTTTTGTGATAAACGAGTCGGGCGCCGAAATATGCTCATTTGCATATTTTTGTACATATAACATTAAATTAAAATAATTACATAAAAGCCGTGGTTCATTATCGCGGTTTTTATCTGCCTCATTAAAAATCATTTCTACCTGCGACTGTTCTTCGGGTGGAATCAGAGCGTATATTACTGAATTTTCTGCGAACAGTTTATGAAAGTGCGAATCAGAATTTGTGAGGGATAGAATCCCTCTGACATTGTCGTTTGAGGCAAATATTTTGCTGCGGTCATACCCTTGCGGATTATCAGGCATTGTATAGTGATATTTATTTGAACTCAAAAAACAAAGTGTACCTTTTTTCATAGGATAAATTTTGTCCTGCAAAACGATACTGCCGCCATCGCAATATATGTATATTATCATATTTTCACTTAGTCGATGCCAAATCTTATAAAGCACGTCTTGTCCTGATTCGTGATGTATTATTCTCATGATGTCACCTCACTGTATCCATATTATCATATTTTACACTAAAAAGCAATACCACTAAATTTAGTGGCAATATAACGATATAAATTTTATTAAAATAGTGATACAATTCAATGGTGAGGTGTATAAACTATGGAAAAGAAAAAATACCAAGGAATAATACCGGCATTTTATGCCTGCTATGACAATGATGGTAACATAAGTCCCGAGACTGTTAT
The DNA here is from genome assembly GCA_045596185.1 of Acutalibacteraceae bacterium. GTDB lineage: Bacteria > Bacillota > Clostridia > Oscillospirales > Acutalibacteraceae > UBA737. Next base: position 4,312 of record JAZOBW010000234.1, read on the forward strand.
AAAACTAACCGAGTATTTTATTAGTAAAGGTGTAAAGGGACTTTATGTTGGCGGCTCTTCGGGTGAGTGTATTTATCAGAGTGTTGAGGAACGAAAAATAGTTTTAGAAAATGTAATGAGTGCCGCTCGAGGAAAACTAACGGTAATTGCTCACGTTGCTTGTAATAATACCAAAGACAGTTGTGAACTTGCCTCTCATGCCGAAAGTCTTGGTGTAGATGCAATTGCGGCTATTCCGCCTATATACTTTCATCTGCCCGATTATGCTATAGCGCAGTACTGGAATGATATTTCGGCTGCAGCGCCCAATACGGATTTTATCATTTATAATATTCCTACCCTTGCCGGTGTCGCACTTACGGAAGGTTGTCTTAAAGAAATGATTAAAAATCCCCGCGTTATAGGTGTTAAAAACAGTTCGATGCCTACAATGGATATTCTTAATTTCAAAAACATCGGCGGAGAAAATTTTGTTGTTTTCAACGGTCCTGATGAGCAACTTGTTTCGGGTCTTGCCATTGGTGCAGACGGAGGAATCGGCGGTACATACGGCGTAATGCCTGAACTGTATATTGAAATAATGAATCAAACCCAAAAAGGTAATATTGTAAGAGCGACCGAGTTACAGGTGGTTGCAACAAAAATCATATTTGAACTGTGCAAGTGCAAAGGCAATATGTATGCCGTTGTTAAAGAAATCTTGAAAAGGCGTATCGGTATTGATCTGGGCGGAGTAAGAGCACCGCTATATAATCTTGTAGATACCGATTACGAACAGATTGAAAAGTGCGTACAAATTATCGATACGGCTATAGCAGATTTATAATACGGAGGATATTATGGATTATAAAAAGTATCTTACAGAGAATGTTTTGCCTTTTTGGCTTGATAATGCTATTGACGAGCATTATGGCGGTATTTTCACCTGCCTTGATGAGCAAGGCAACATTTACGGTGAAGAAAAAAGTGTTTGGTTTCAGGGCAGAGCATTGTGGACATTTTCAAAGGTGTATAATTACATAGAAAAAAACGAAAAATACCTGAACGCTGCCAAGAAAATATTTGAATTTTTACCTAAATGTGTTGACACCGACGGAAGAATGTTTTTTACCGTTACGCGTGATGGTTTACAGATACAGAAAAGAAGATATTACTTCAGCGAAACATTTGCGGCAATAGGCTGTGCTCAATACTACAAAGCAACAGGAGATAAAAAGGCGCTCGAAATGGCAGAAGGTTTTTTTAATACCGCTAAAAGGTGTTTTGATAATCCGTCTCTTAACCCAGCAAAGCTGAATGTTTCTATGAAATCACTTTCTCCCGTTATGATTATGATGGCAACGGCGCGTTCTATGGCGGAATGTGTTGATAATTCGAAAAAGTATTCGACACTTGCAAATGAATATGCAAACGAGGTATTAAACGGCGGTTATATAAATGCCAAAATTCCAGCACTATTAGAACATGTTTCAACGGACGGCAATTTCTGTGATACGCCTATGGGCAGAACAGTAAATCCCGGTCACAGTCTTGAAACGGCTTGGTTTTTAATGGTCGAGGGCTTAATCACCAAAAATAAGGAAATATTATTTGTTGCTAAACAAATTATTGATTTTACGATGCCGTTGGGGTTGGACGAAAAAAACGGCGGTATTATTGCTTTTTGCGATGCGTTGGGCAAGCCGGCAACAGCTTTGGAATGGGATATGAAACTTTGGTGGCCGCAGAATGAAGCGATTATTGCAACGCGTATGGCATACGAGATATTCGGTGATGAAAAGTATAACGAATGGTATAAAATACTTCGCGATTATGCTTTTGATAAATTTGCCGATAATAAAAACGGTGAATGGTACGGATATCTTCACTATGATTCAACTGTTTCAAGTCGGAGGCCAAGCGGTCTTAGGAAGACAAATGTCTTAGCCAACT